>CAZVPD010000069.1:322-18417 GCA_964628455.1 uncultured Lachnospiraceae bacterium | reverse complement strand
GATCGATTTCGGCGTCATCCCCTTCCCGAAACTCGACGCGGACCAGGAGGAATACAACCACTTCATCCATGTGACCGCCGCCATGGTCAGCGTTCCGCTTTCCAATCCGGATACCGACAAAACGGGTATTCTGCTTGAGGCGATGTCAGCCAAATCGAAATACACCCTTCAGAAAGCCTATTATGACGTCTGCCTCGAAGGAAAATTCATGCGTGACGAGGAATCGGCCGGCATGCTCGATATCATCCTTAAAACGCGTAATTACGATATCGGATATATCTACAACTGGGGCAACCTGTTTACGGCATTCAGGACCAGCATTACCAAAGGCGACACCGATTTCGCATCCAAATATGCCAAAGCCGAACCCTCGGCCATCAAAGCGATGGACAAGACCGTCGCCTCATGGACCGAAGGCTGATAGTTGTCCTAAAAGGCCGGCGTATATACACCGAAAAATCCCCCGAGGACGGGGGATTTTTATTTGTGTAAAAATTCATAAATTCTTATAGAACATCGGTCCGAATCATGTTACTATTATATTATTATAAGAGCAAGAGCAAAAACACAGGTATCGAAATACCCGCTTATACGGAGGTTCTGTCTTGGCCGAACACTTGATGCGGAATATACACCTTGCAGTGAAAAGCGTTTTTTTTCACTACAGGCAATATCTGAGCTTTTTCTGCGCCGTCCTGGCGGTCCAGCTGCTGTATGGGATCGTCACCATGGCCTACGACAACAACGAGGAGATCGAATACGGACATCTGCTCGAGGAATACAGTTATCATCTCCTGCTGAAGGATCTGAATATAGAGCAGCATACCTACCTGATAAACGGCGGCGGTGCGGTTTTTACAGCGGATAAAGTGTATGAGATCACGGAAATTGCGGAACTGGACGAACCGGGTTCATACAACAGGAAATACGACATTTACATCCGCTTTACGGGAGAAGACCTGCAGGCCGATTTTGAACGGTTTAAAGAGCGGTTCGGCCGGGAACTCGCGGGTATGAGCGACGAAGGCCTTCATTATTCGAAGACACCGGTCCTGAATTCCGGAAACCATAAAATCAACAACACGGTCTCCTATCTCGGGGTCATCCTGCTGATCACGCTGATCTCTGTCTTCCTGGTGACTGCCCTGTATAACATCAGGATCAATCATTATAAATTCACCTACGGGATCTATATGACCTTCGGCGCGGACTTTAAAAAGCTGTTTGAAACGTCCTTCTGGGAGATGATGACCGTTTCGGTCCTCATGCTGCCGCTTTCGACGGTCATCTCGGCCGCCGCGGACTTTTTCATCTTCCGCTCGCACGGCGAGGATTTTCTGTTCCGTCCTTCGGCTCTGCCGAAGATCCTCTTCCTCTCGCTCGCCGTAAACGCGCTTGCCGTCCTCTACCCGATTTTGCGCATTTCGCGCCGGTATCCCATGTCGCTGATACCGGCCGAGGACAATTCCAATCTCATCGTATCGCCCCGCACGTCGTTTGAGATGTACGGCGCGTCTTTTCCGCATCAATACGAGCTGTTCGGATTATGGCGTTTCAGAAAGTATTATATTCAGCTTTTCGCCACAGCGGTCGTCTTCGCCGCTCTGTTCGTATGCTGCACGGTGTGGGAGCAGTTCTATTCCCTGCGCCTGGACTTCGAAGAACCGCAGTTTACCGCTTCCTTTTCGGATGCGGATACCGCAGGTTCCTACGGCGGTGAAATGCCGGACGAACTCCTCGCGATCGAAGGGGTCACGCGCATCAAAAAAGAGCTCCGAACCGTCGCCTCCGAAACGAGATCGCATATCCTCGCGGAGGTGTCGGATACTTATCCGCTGTCCAATCTTGTCGTTTACAAAAACGCCGCGGAGGGTAATATCCCCGAGGAGATACCGGATCCTGACGGGTTGTGCGCCGTAAACGAGATCGCCTATATGCCCTGCGACGGCGAAGTCATCGGTTTTCTGAAGGATTACAGCTATTCCGGCGATCTGACGTCGGTGCTGAACAAGGAACGCACCGTCATCCTGTCGGATTCGGTCAACAGCACCCGGGTCTTCAAAATAAAACCCGGCGATAAGATCCGCATCGCCGTTTTCCGCGATAAAATCCGCGACGCGGACGCGATGGTCAGCGGACGGGAGCTTTTAAAAAGCGAGCTGCGCTTTTACCGGTATGAATATTACGAATTCACCGTCGGCGCTATCCTTAAAAACAACCCGACGTATGAATATTCCCCCCTGTATTTATCCGACGCGGATTATACGATGATCACCGGGAATCCGGTACGCTACACAACCGCGCTGATCTATACGGACCGCAGCCTTCCGGCCGACAGGATTCGTGCGATTGAGGACGCGCTCAGGCAATGGGCGGTCCCTTACGGCAATATAACCCTTACAAACACGCACGCCGCCAATAACTACGCGGCCGAATACGGCAAAAGCGTCGCTCCGCAGATCATTTTTACGGGCATCGTGATCCTGGTCATCTCCCCGCTCATCTGGTTTTTCGCTCAGATGATCTTTTGCCTGAAACGTGAAAACGAGTTTTACGTCCTCGAAATGTTCGGCGCGCTCAGGTCCGAGATCAGGCGCATCTATATCACGGACGGCGTATTCGCCTCCGCGGCGTCCTCGCTCCTTTATCTTCTCTTCAGCCTGGCGGGCTCGTGGGGCATGTATCAGCTTATGAACGCCGTGGTCACGCGTTTCTCACGGGATTATTCGGTGCGCTACATGTTTACCCTCCCTGCACTGCCCTTTGCCGCCGGTCTGCTGATCACCGCGGCATGCGGCTTTCTGTCCGCCTTACTGCCGTATCTGGTGTATAACAAAAAGCGCGGCATCCAAACCATAAGCGAGGAAATTCTGAATCAGGACGGTGGTTTATAATGGCTATTCTGGTCGCGCAGAACATCATAAAGCAATACAACCAGTATGACGACGTCATCACGGCGGTCGACAGGGCCGACCTCAATGTCGAGGACGGCGAATTCATCGCCATCATCGGCGCGTCGGGTTCGGGCAAGTCCACGCTGCTGCATATCTGCGCCGGACTTGACAAGCCGAATGCCGGCAAAGTGACCATCCGGGGAAACGATATCACGCGCATGGGAGCCAACGAACTGAGCCGTTTCCGCGGCATTTACACCGGTTTCGTTTTTCAGAAGCACAATCTGATCCCGCAGTATACGGCGCTTGAAAACATCATGATCCCGACCGTCATGTGCAACAAGCCGGAGTATAAGTTCGAAGAGCACCTGAAGAAACTCATCAAAACACTCGGTATCGGGGACAGGCTCAACCATCTGCCCTCCGAACTCTCCGGGGGGCAGCAGCAGCGCGTGGCGATCGCCCGCGCGCTGATCAACCGGCCCCAGGTGGTTTTCTGCGACGAATCGACCGGAAATCTTGACCGCGGCAACGCCGACGAGGTTCTGCGCCTGCTGATGAAAACCAAGGAAGTGATGAACCAGACCCTGCTCATGGTCACGCACGACCTGTCCATCGCGGAACATGCCGATAAAATATATAAAATGGACAACGGGAAGATCTTTTTGTACAAAGACAAGGACGGTTACCGCAGGCGGTCCTATGAAACCGACCTCGAAAAGAACAGAATATAAAAACCGCGGCGGTATGCTCTGCATACCGCCGCAATGATTTATATCAGTATCTTTCCCAGTGATATTTGCCCGTCTCGTCTTTTTTGTCGATCGCGCGGAAAACATAGTAGATCGGTTTGGGCGCTTCCATACCGTTTCCGTCTTTTTTTCTTCTCCAGAGTCCGAGGTTCAGTCCGAATTCCTCCCTGTTGTCACAGTGCGCGTGCAGTATGAAGCTGTCGATCTCCGGAATTTCCATCACGGCGCGATAAGCCCTTCCGTATGCCGCAGCCTGAAGGATCTCGCTTTCGGGGGTCCAGTGCGAATTGAAGCCCTGCTCGGAAAGGATGATGCGCCTTCTTTCCCCTTTGTACAGATTTTCGGGCGCATAGATAAAGTCGCGCAGCACATGCAGGTTCTTGAAAGTGATCCGGTAGGTATCCATATCATCCGCGGCGGTCGTGTCGTTCCAGAAGTCGGGGTAATTCAGGTTTTCGGGATACGGATGAAACGCTATATGCCAGGGCAGATCGCCTTCGGACCTGCAGAATCCGTTCAGATGCTCGAGAAGCGGGCGGGAACCGTAATACTTGTCCGTTTCCGTGAGGTTCTGTGCGCCCGTCCAGAAATGGTCGAGGGAACAGTAAATTCTCATGTTGCGGTATACCGAACACGCCGCCTGATAAGCGATACGCATCGCCGCCGTGTATTCATACGCATATTCGCAGACGGTTTTATGACCGGCGTTGCCCCAGATCCACTGAGAATTCACTTCGTTGGATATGATCAGTCCGACCGCGCGTCCGAACCGGCGGGACGGGTCCGTGTATCGCCGCGCCAGAAACGCGACGAAAGCCGCATAATGGCGCACTCCGGCATCGGTCATGATGTTGAATGCGGATAGTCTTCCCCCGTCTTCACTCATCGGAACATAGTCCGGATGGATCAGCACCCCGAGCATATCCGCCGGCGTATCCGACGACCAGTGATACGCGTTGAGAAGGATCAGGCTGATGATGATCTCCCTGTCCGACAGCTCCTTGATGCGGCGGTCACACGCGGAGACGGCGTCGCGGTCAAAATAATACTCCGCGCCGTCGTGGCTGAAAACGATCGCGTCCTTTTCCGCGGAGGAGCGCATGAGGTCGCCGATGCAGACGTTGAGCGCCGCGTGCCTGACGCCGAGTTCGATGGCGTCGTCGATCATCGCCACCTGAAGTCCTTTTTTTGTGCCGCACACGGGATAATCATAGGAAAAACAGGGCTCGAAGTCCATATCCTCCACAAATGACACGCCCTCCATGCGGCAGCCGCCGGAATAAAGCCTGTAACCGAGATACAGACCGTCGCGTCCGTTGAGGAAGCGCGGGATCTCAAGTTCTTTCCTGCCTGTTACGATGATCTCTTTTTCCGAAATGACCGTTTTTTCGCAGAGCGCGGGCGAGTAGGCATGAATGATCGCGTTTCCGTTGAGATATCCGTCAAACGAAAAGACGATGTGATCGGCGCCTGCCGTGATTTTTACGATTTTCATAGAACCTCCGTACCGGTATTAAATCAATCAATCAATGTCAATGAAGGGTGGACTTTAAAAATTTATAAACGATCGCGGAAAATTCCTCGTAGCCACTGTCGTTGAAATGGAGCATATCGTCGAGGTATATGTCCCGGCGAAGCCGGTTTTGGCGGCAGCCGTTTTCATGCAGCATATCCAGATAATCGATATAGAAAACGTTATCTGTCTTTTCGGCGAAGCGTCCGAGCAGGACGCGGACCTGTTCGTATTTCGGTATCAGGGATTCGCGGCTCGGACAAGACTTCGGCGGGAGGATATAGATCGCGATACCCGGAAAATCTTTCGCCGCCCAGGCGAAAACACGCTCGCTCAGCAGAAAGATCTCTTCGGGCGAATACCCGGCGCAGATGTCGTTGTCGCCCTCATACCAGACGAGGGCGCGGGGAGCGAGCGGCCTGATCACGCGGCAGTAGTAATACAGAGCCTGTTCCGCGGTGCTTCCCCCGAATCCGCGGTTTACCGCTCCGATGTCCTTCATCTGCCGGGCCAGACGTTCGTGCCCCCACATCGTTATGGTGGAACTGCCGTAAAAAACCGCCGCACCCGCGGGATCATGCCGCGCTTCCAGCGCCGCGATATCGCTGTCAAAATCCGAAAGACCCGAGATAACCATATTGACTCCTTTTAAAATAAATTCAGCCGATAAAAAAGCCGCGCATCATCAGAATAAACAGGCCGGCGCAGACCAGTGCGCTGACGATCAGCAGGAAAACCGGCAGTCCCCGCGCGAGAAACCGCTCCGAACCGGATCCGTCCTGCGAACCGTTCTGCCGACCGGTTTTTTTTCGGGTGTCTGCAAACGCGGCTGCACTCGCGGCTGCGTCGAAAGCGGCGTCGATCAACCGGTAAACCCCGCCGAAAAGCGCGCGCGTAAAGCGCTGCGGCGCGTGCTTTCCATTCCCGTCCCGCGGTAAATGACAGATCCCCGACATCCTTTTTTTCGATTCGCTCCTGTAAAAGAGCAGCGCATAAAAAGCTATGCCGATCATCATCGCGATGAACGCCCTTGTCAGCATTTCGCCCGAAAAAAAGTAAATCGGTTCCAGAAACAAAGCGCGCAGCTTTTTCAGCGAAAAATTGACGATGCTCCTGGCGGTCGTATTCGGAAACAGACCGATCAGCGGCAGGGCAGCCGCCGACAGGACCAGCGCCGCACGGCTCTGGCTGTCGGCGTATCCGGTCTCCGGTTCCGGAAGAATTTTCCGGCCGGATATAAACAGGACGATATAGACTTTCGCCATCACGGCGGTCAGCAAACCGCCGGACAGCAAAAACAATATTTCGAGCAGCAGCGAACCGCTCTGCGCGATGCTCTCGTGAAGAAGAGCCCTTGAAATATAGCCGTTCCACATCGGGATCCCGCAGAGGCCCAGGGCGCCGGATAAGAATACGGCGTTGAGCAGCGGTTTTCCCTGACCGAAACCTCGTATATCGTCGAGTTCGAGTGAATGCAGCTTTTTATAAACGACACCCGCGGAGCCGAACAGGACCAGCATGATCAGCGAATGATTCAGCATATGCAGGATAACGCCCGACGAAGCGTATACGGATCCCCCCGTGTTGAAGAGCCCCGTCCCCGTCAGGATCAGTCCCGTCTGGGACATGGACGCATACGTGAAGATCCTTTTTAAATCGTCCGAAAAAACGGCGCAGACAGCGCCCCAGACCATCGCGGCGGTTCCCGTCCAGATGAGGATATCCGTCCAAAGGACGTTTTTGTAAAGCATATCGGCCGTTACCGTGATGATCCCGAATAACCCGCACTGGGTGATAACGGCGTTGATGACAGCCCCCGCCGGAGCCGGTATGCTGACATTCGCTCCGGGCAGCCACACATGCAGCGGAAAAATACCCGCCGCGGCGCCGAAACCCGCGAACATGCAGATGCCCGAAACGAGAAGCATCCGAGGACTGGTGTATGCCGAAAAAGTATAGACCGTATTGTACGACAGTGAACCGATCTGTTTATATAATACGAGCATCCCCATCAGTATGAAAAGAGCGCCGGCAAGCGCTATGGACAGAAAAGCACCGGCGTTTTTAAGCGACAGGTGTTTTTCGTCGTGTGCGATCAGGGGAAAAAGCGAAAGGGACATCATTCCGGCAAATAAAAACAGGGTGAAAAAATCGGCGGCCATAAAAAAGCCGATGACCGACGACAGGGAAACAAGATAAAAGGAATAAAAACGAGGGGGGGTTTCGAGCCCCGAAATATAATCGCGCGAAAACAGCGCCGTCATCAGCCAGACGAATGCCGTTGTCAGGCAAAAAAGCGCGGTAAAGCTGCCGAACCGGAAACCCAGACCGAATCCCCCGAAACGGGGGTAGGCCGCCGTCATGTTTTCCGTCATCAGAAAAGCGACGAGGAGCAGTTCGGCCGCCGTGCAGATCAGCACAAAAGTCCCGCCAACCGAATCGGACCGTTTTTCCATACTCTTCAGTCCCGATATCAGGTATACGGATGCCGCACCGAACAGCGGCCATAGAACAAGCAGGTAAAGACTCATGCGCGCACTCCTTTCGGTCAGCTTCGGAAAGCGGAAACACTACAGGGCAAGACTTTTTACGGCATCGATCACAAGAGAGGCGTTGAGACCCAGAATCACCGACAGAAAGGTTAAAGTCAGGATCGGGAAGAGTACGGCTCCCGAAGGATCCTCCCGGCCGGGCAGCGTTTTCGGATCAAAGTCATTCCCCGGGAAATAAGCCGGCAGAATGATCTGAAGCAGATAACCGGCAGTCAGAAGCATACTCAGCAGCAGGACAGCCGGAACAACCCAGTACAGGGCGCCGAAACCGGAGTCGAGTGCCCCGAGCGCGAGATACCATTTGCCCATAAAACCGGCCAATGGCGGGAACCCGATAAAAGCAAACGAGAGGATCGTAAAACAAAGGATCGTCCGGGGCATGGACCGCGCAGCCCCCCTGAAGTCAAAGTTATACCGGAAACCCTTATCTCCGTCCATTGCTCCGGCGGTCAAAAACAAACCGCTGATCATAACGGGACCGGAGAGAGCCTGCAGCAAAGCGCCTGTCAGAGCCGAACCGTTCATCAGGACCAGTCCGAGAAATGCGCAGGATATCCGGCTTACCGTCCAGTAAGCAAGACTTTTCTTTAAATTTTTTTCCCCGAAAGCCGAAGCCGATCCGGCGGCGACACCCGCAAGGGCTGCAATGATCCAGGCGGTCTGAACCCAGGTCCCCCTCAGAAACGCGGTCCCGACCGTGAAATATACAACCCTTACTGCGCAAAACAATCCGGAAAAAGCGATCACGCCCGATAAAACGGCGGAAGCCGGAGTGAAATCCGTTTTGTTTTCCGCATTCCGCTTCAGCAAAAGCGGGAACATCACGGAAGTCAGGGCGAAACCCGCAACCGACAGGAAGGAAGCCGCAAGCACGGGATTTCCGGCACCCGCCGGAATCATCGCTGCCGGCGTTCCGTCCGTTATAAAGGCAGCCGGAGAGCCGTACCGGAAGAAAAACACGATCCCGAAAAGGACGCAGCAGAGACAGACCGCGGCATAAATGAGATTTCCGATGCCGTTTTTTGCATACCGGACGGACATTCCGTGAAAAACAAGCGGAAACGAAGTCAAAATCATCAGATCGAAGAACAGAAGCATGGTGAAAAGCCCGGATGAAAAGACCATCGGAACAAACATCCCGAAAACGATCAGATAAAAAGAAAAGAACCGCACTTTGTTCTCCGCGGTGCTTTCGTCCCGGCCGGCATACAGCGCGACCGCAAGCCAGACGATTACGGCAGCCGAAAGAAACAGCCTCGATAGGCCGTCCGATCTCAGAGACAGGGTGATACGGTCCGTTATTTTCAGCAGTGTGACCGTAAAATCACCGCCGGCGAAAGTCAGCAAAACAAATAAAAGCGTGCCGGCACAGACTGTATTCACATAGAAGGCAATCCTGCGGTCCGGCCATCCGCTTCCGACCGCAGCAAGCAGGCAGCCTGCCGTCAGCGGTATTAAAAAGCTCAGATTCATAAACAAATAAAACATATCGTCACGCAGCTTTTTACTTATTTCGGACAAACGGTCCGGACCGGCCAAAGCGATGCGGAGTCCCCGACAGGAAACCGAACCCATTGTATCATTCTTTCACACTTTTGTCAAGATTTCATCCTTCCGTTCACAGGTCAGACGTAAAAAACGGGGAAAGACCGATATACCCTTGTTTTCGCGAACTTTTATTGCCGAAAATGTAGACTTATGCGATGATATATGTTATAATCGGACCGAGAGCGCCGTCAGAGCATTCTTTTCCGGCGCTTCTTTATTCGAACGATCATTTTTAAGAAAAGAGGATACAGGCATGAGCAGAATACAGATACCGGCAGACGAATTCAAAACAAGGGTAAAGAAAGCCTCCGAAAAAATAAGCGCGCGCGGCCTTGACGTGCTGATCGTCAACGGCAGCGAAGCCGATTATGCAAACACGCGTTATTTTTCCAACTTCTGGCCGCTGTTTGAACGCTGCGGCGTCGCGATATCGGCGGCGGGCGGCTGCGCTCTCATGGTCGGACCCGAAAGCGAAATATTCGCCGCCGATTTCGGTGTGATCGAGGATGTTTTCGTTTTATACGAATACCGCGAGTCGGCAAACCCCGCATACCCGCAGCTGAAGCCGAAGACCTACAACGACGTGTTCCGGCATCTGGGCATCAGGGGCTCCAAACTCAGAATAGGCGTCGCGGCATGGCTCGATACCAACGTCGTCATGATGGAGGGCATCAGAAACGCGTATCCCGAAGCGGAGATCGTGCGCTGCGACGACATCATGACCGAACTCAGGTCGGTCAAGTCGGACAATGAAATCGCCTGTCTGCGCGAAGCCGCGCGCATTACCCAGATAGCCACCGACGCGGTCATCGAAGCGATCCGTCCGGGCATGACCGAACTTCAGCTGGTAGGGATAGCGCAGAAGACCATCTATGAAAACGGCGCAGAATACGAAGGGCTCCCGATGTACTGCTTCAGCGAAAAAAGCACAAAACACGCGATTTCCCGCTCTTCCTACAAGGAAATTCAGATGGGCGACCTTGTCCAGCTGAACCTGTCGGCAAAGATATGCGGTTATTCGCCGTCGATCGGCATGCCCGTTTCGATGGGAAAACTGACGGGTGAAAAAAGAGAACTGGTCGAATTCGGCCTGGCCGCGCATATGTGGACGGAAAAGCAGCTTAAAGCCGGCGTCTGCGCGTGCGATATCGCGGAGAAATTCATCGACTTTTACCGTGAGCACGGCAAAGAACAGAATTTCCTGTACGGTCCGTGCCACGGTCTCGGTCTGATCGAAGTCGAAGCTCCCTGGATGGAGACCATATCGGATTATATACTTAAGAAAAACATGACCTTCCAGATCGATACGTTTGTCATGGGAAGCTCTTTCGGACTGCGCTGGGAGAAACCGGTCGCCATCACCGACAGCGGCATCGACATGCTGTGCGGCCGCCAGATCGGCAAGATCCACGAACTGGAATTTTAGAGGAAAAATATGACCGACCGTAAACTGACCGTCATCATCGGCGTGGACTGTGAAACCGATGTCGGAAGCTTCACCCCCTTTTATGAAGGGGTGAAGCGGGGCGTCCCCCTCCTCTGCGACATGTTCGCGCGCCGGGGTATACGCGGAACCTTCTTCTTTACGGGAGAAGCGGCGCGCGAGAATCCCGGCATCGCCCGCCTTGTCGCGGCTACGCCCAACGAAACAGGCTGCCATTCGCTTTATCACGAAACCGTCGGCGACGAATTGTTCCCGCTGCCGAATATGAAGCCGCTTTTGCCCCACGAGATCTATCCGCGCCTCGAGATGGCTACCCGCTGGGTGGAAGAAGCGTCCGGGATACGCCCCGTCTCCTTCCGGTGCCCGCGATTATGGGGGTCCACCGCCGTTGTCAACGCGCTGGAAAAACTCGGTTACATTGCGGACGCGAGTTACCCGATGTATTTTTTCCGCAGGCGCTTTGCGCCGTACCATCCCTCCGATACGGACTGGACAGCCGAAGGCAACATGCGGCTGATCGAGATCCCGAACTTTGCCGATATGGTGATGGAAAGCGCCGATGCTCCGCTGGAACGCGACAGGGATCAGTGGCCGCTGTTCCGCACCGAGGGAGCCCGGACCCTGGCCGATAAAATATCCGGATTCCGGCGCTTTACCGCCGAACGCGGCCTTGACTGCGTCGTCTGCCTGTATATTCACCCCTGGGAATTTGTCGAAATGCCGCACAGCTTCAACTTCGGGGAAGCGACGGTCATTCCCGACGAGTTCATCACGCGCAACTGCGGCGGAAAAGCCTGTGAAGAACTGGAACGCCTCATCGTTCTCCTGAAAGACGCGGGCGCTTCGTTTATCACCGCAGGCGAAACAACGGCCGGCTGACAATGAGCCGGATCTTATGGATAAACGGCGCTTTCGGCAGCGGCAAGACCGTAACCGCTGCCGAACTTAGCCGGCGCCTTCTCGATTCATTTATCTATGACCCGGAAAACATCGGATTCTTTTTAAGAAAAAACACGCCTCCCGAAAGCGGGAGGCGTTATATGGACTTTCAGGACGACCCGCTCTGGCGGAGCTTCAACTGCCGCATCATCCGCGATATCGCGTGTTCATACAGCGGAACTCTGATCATTCCGATGACGGTCATCCGGCCCGAATATTACCGTGAGCTGATCGGATCGCTGCGTGAAAACGGAATAAGGACCGACCATTACATACTCGGCGCGGACCGCGACGTTCTGCTTCGCCGGCAGCATTCAAGACTTGATTTTAAAAAATCATGGGCTGCGAAAAAACTCGACGCATGCATCGAAGCGTTTCGAAACCCCGTTTTTGAGGGCTATATAGACACAACGCATCTGACGCCGGAACAGGCGGCCGAAACGATCGCCGAAAAATCCGGACTCGGGCTGCTGCCCGACCGCCGTCCGGCTCCCGTCCGGCTGCTTCAGCGGTTCATCACGCAGCTGAGGCACCTGCGCTGACTATCCGATCTCAACGGAATATATTTTTGCCGAACCTTCAGAACCGAAACGCACGGACAGGCCGATCACGCCGCAGGCGCCGGTATCTTTAACGGGGATACTCGTTTTACGGCGTTTCCCGTCGCCTTTGACCGAAAAAGGAAGGCTGACGGACGGGAAGGCGTAGTTTCGCTCATGGTCCAGGCCGTCATACAGCATAAGCTCCAGAAAACACGGAAGATCCTCTTCCGGAAGATCCTCTTCCGAAATAAATTCCGCGTCGATCACGACCGAACCGATTTCCCCGGCCTTCCAGTACAGGGAAGGGGAAACGAGCGCCGATCCCTCGCCGAAACCGAACTCCAGGCATCCGCCGGCGGGAAAACCGCCGTCCGTGATATTGCGGTAGCTCCAGTGCGAACGCGTGCCGGAAAATTCAAAAAATTTCACCGGACTTTTCTTTGAGACCGCATAAACGCTGCTGCGGATCTCATCGACGGTGCCGGCAATGAGTTCGTAACTGTAATCATACACGATATTATGATCGAGGATCTCGGAAAGAAGCGGGCTGATGTATCCCGTCGGACCGTCTTTCGGTCCTCCGGAACCTTTTTTGCCGGCGAAACCCCCTATGAAGTGATTTGTGTCCGGGTTGTATATGCCCAGTCCGTAATTGTCTTTATCGACCAGCGCGGCCCAGTTTTCGGTCGGGCGAAAACCGATCCACGGCCAGCCTTTTCCGTCGTCAAGGTCGACCAGCACTTCGGTGCTTCCGCCGGTAAAGGGGGCGCAGCCGATATACGAGACGAGTTTGTACCATTCGCCGTTGGTATAGACCGCAGGCAGTTCCTGCGATCTGGCGGGATACTGCGTTTTATCGGGACGGCTGTTATTCAGGCGCGCATGAACGAGCACGCGTCTGCCGTCCGGTTTGTACCATGTCTCAAACGTGCATTCCCCAGGGTAACAATCGAGCGGCCAGTGCATGGGAATGCATTTCACGTAAATCGAATCCCCCGTGTTCTCGTGTTCCAGGATCACAGACCTGTTGCCGTAACAGTCCCCCGACTGTATCGGGTTCCAGCCGATAAACTTCCATGCCTCCCGCATATCGTGCCCTTCGGGATGAAACGGGACGGGGAAACTGTAAAAGGACATCTGTACCTGACGGCCCCAGTCGGCGCTGTTGATCAGATTCGGTCTTCCGTGTTCCGCGAGAAATGTGACCGCCCCTCCGAGCGCGAGATTGACGCCCAGTTTTATTTGATCGTTTTCGATCGAACTGACGTTTTCGTTTTCCAGGACGGCATGATTGATTTTTTCGGCCATGATTCATCATCCTTTCGGCTTATTTTACCGCATTATAACACAAGCGCGCCTGTATGTCAAACCCCGCCGCGGATATCCGGCATCTTTATAAAAACAGAACGATCGGAACAGGATACCACCCACATGACCTTGAGAAAAGCTTTTTTCACCCTTTGCGGGGTTAATTTTTTCATTTACGGCCTGAATGCCGTATACAACTGCTTTATACCGCTGTATCTCGGAATGCATTTCGACGAGATACAGGTCGGCGGGCTGCTTTCCATCGGCCCTGTCGTCATGATGGCGGCGCCGCTGCTGTGGGGCGTCCTGTCGGATAAAGCAAAATATAAAAACAACGTGCTTGCTTTTGTCGTCTGCGGCGCAGCCGCGGCGTTCTTTCTGACCGGGATGAATACTTCCCTGCCCTATACGGCGGTTATGCTCGGATGCAGCATGTTTTTCATGTCCCCATACGGCGGGCTGGTCGACACCATCACGCTGGAGGCGGCAGCGGAAACCGGTTTGAAATACGGGCCCATGCGACTGATGGGAACGGTGGGCTACGGCATCATCGCCATGATCATCAGCGTTCTGCCGTCCTCAAACCCGCTGTTTTTATTCGGTTCCTACGCGGTCATCGCAGTCATCGGCGTCCTGTTCCTTAAAACAGCCCCGCAGATCGCCGGTCATGCCGCAAAGAAAGAAAAGACCGACCTCAGACCGCTTGTGCGCGACAAAAACATGACGCTCATTCTGATCATCATTTTTTCCGTCATGTTTTCGTTTTCGTATTATTCGAATTTTATGCCGACGTATATGACCAAGACACTCGGGCTCCCCGCCTATATCTGGGGCATCAACGTTTTTGTGACGCTGCTGATCGAGTTTCCTTTCTTCATCTGGTTCGATAAAATCATGAAGTATTTCAGCCTGCGCCGGCTGCTCATCGTCACCGTCGCCGTATCGGCGCTGCGTTACCTTCTTCTGGGCGTCGTCACGCATCCCGCGCTGATCCTGATCACGGCGGCACTTACGGGAGCATGGATCACCGTCTCCATTTACTGCGGGACCTATTACATCAACGCAACCGTTCCCGACAACATCAAGGCGTCGGGGCAGTCCTATATGTATGCCGTCGGATACGGAACCCCGAAGGTCCTGGCAGGCATCGGAGGCGGCATCATGACCAGATATCTCGGCGTTCCCGCGTCCTATTTCATCTGCGCGGCTTTGTGCACCGCCTGTCTGGCCGCGGCGCTGGCATTCCCGGGCCATTACAGCAAATTAAAGGACAGACAGCCGTCCTCCTGAAAAGAAAAACAGCTCCCTATCCTCTGTTCTCCAGACCCTTCAGCGGATTATCGAATCCGGACGCCAGTTTTTCCAGGGCTTTCCCGAAGATCTTACGCACTTCGGCGATCCGGCTGCTGTCGGGCAGGAAACTGTAATCCGCAATATACGCAAGCGCCTTTTCCTTCGCGTTGAGGACACACTCGTCGCTGTTCGCCGCTTCTCCGTTTTTGTCAAACGGATCCCTGCAGAAAAGGTCCGGAAACCAGTACGCTTTACCGTAATGATCAAGCGTGAAATCCGCCGCAAGATACCCGTTTTCAAGGCCTTCCGAGATGATCTTCTCCCAGTCTCCGCAGTTATCGGCAGGTCCGTCCGCATAGACCTGCGCAAGATCCCTGATCCCGAGATCGAGTATAAACTGGACCGGACTGAATATGTCGTCAAAACTCAGCAGCCCGGCGGTATTGAATTCCCTGCATCCCCTGCCGGCCGCAAACACGGCTCCCGCGGTTTTTTCCGCGGCTGCCTGAAAACCCGGCTCCTTCGCGGATGTCGTCATCGAATGGCTGTATGCAAGCGCGGGATTGTAGCGCAGGCCTATGATGCCGCGCTGATACTCCATCATGGCGTGCTCCGGCATTCCGCCGGCCGTCCAGGCTTTCCGGGGTTCGAACGGAAACAGACCCGGGCTGATGTAAACCGGTTTTCCTCCGGATGCGAGATAAAGCACGACGGCGCCCGCCGCGGCTTCCGCAACCGAAAGGATCCAGGCCGGCGTCAGAAATACGGGTCCCGTCGAACCCGGCATCGGGAGGCTCGATATCGAAAAACTGTCAAAAGAATCCATATGCCCGAAAGCCGCGGCCATCTCGAATCCTCCCAGTTTCAGCGGACTCAGCGTAAACATCCCCGCAGACCTGAAAGGCGTGCCCATCGCCTCGGCCATCATAAATATGTATTCAACCGCTTCGGGAGGATACAGGGTATCGATATTTCCGCCGGACGAGCAGTATTCGCATCCTATGTAATATTCGGCAGCCGCCTGAAGCCGGTACGGAACATCCCTCGGCACCCCGGGGACCATGCTCCAAACCCCGGCTTTTTTCTTTTTCGCGGTTTCCAGAAGTTTAACGGATTCGACAAGAGACGCGGCGGTCATGAGCCCGGTCCTGCCGCTCGCCGGGTCCGTATAATACTGCGGCAGGTCGCAGACGCCTATACGGATCGTTCCGGCCGGATCCGGCGCAGCCGGCCGCATATTCTTCAGAATCAGCGCAAAATTTTCATCGAGAACGGTCTGCACCATTTTACGGTCAAAGATCAGCCTTCCGCCGCGCAGGCTGACGCCGTCGAAATGCTTTACCCTTTCGGTTATAAAGCTTTCGGCGGCGACACCTGTTTTTTCAAGCAGATCAAGCGCCTTCCCGTGAATAAAATCCGCATGATTCCGGTCCATGCAATTCATACGATGCCACCTTTCACCGCGATCCCGAACGAAAGGAAACCGACCGGCATCACTCGCCTCCGGTATAAAGCGGGATACCCGAACCCTGAGGCAGGACTAATGTCACTTTACTGCCCTTTCGGAAAACAGTGTATTCCTCCCCGCAAAAGACGACCGTCTCGCTGACTTTCTTCACGGGATAGCTTATCAGGTACCGCTCCCCGCCGGCAGCCTGCGGAAAAAACATGTAACTGCCGCGGAAAACCGGAGTCAGTCCGTCGCTGCCGTGTTCGGTCATTCTTTCCGCCCGTACGGCATCGCGCCTGTCCTCCAGCCATGAAGGGATACGGACCAGGATGCCGCCGGCTTTTTGCTCCGTCACAAAAGTCAGTTCACCCCTGTCCGCGTCATGCGTTATTTTGGCGGTGCCGTTATCCGCATCGATCCACAGATCGATGATGAGCTCCCCGTCCCGCAGCACCGCGGCGTTTTTCCACAGCATATATAAACCTCTCCCGCCCGCGGCGGCGCAGCATCCCATCGTGTCATATCTGCCGTGGTTTAAGAGGTCGTTCGGAAGGGTCCTGCCTGTAAAAGCACCCCTGTACCTTTCTGCCGCGTTTCTCCGGGTGACTGTTTCCGACTCTTCGTTCCCCGATGACGGAGGCATCCAGGATATGTCGTCAAGCTGGCAGGCCAGAAGATGGTTGAGGTAATTTTCGGCATGGTCGAAATATCCGCTGTCCGCGTGTCTGCCCAGCAGCAAAGCCGCTTCGATCATATCGGCCGTGCAGCATATTTCGCTGTGCTTCGAAACATCCGGATATTCGTCTTCAGCACCGGTCATGACCTTCTTTCCGAGCCCCTCGGGGAAAAGACCGTATGAGGTTCCCTGCGTGACCGCCCAGTCGTAGATCTGCCGGCACCGCCCCGCCATCTCCTCATCGCCGGCTTCATACGCATATGCGAGAATGCCGGCGACGGTGTCCATGCGCGAATGAAAATGCCCGTCCGCGTCCACACCGGACCCCGTCATCCGGAAGCTGCCGTCCTCCGCAAAAACACCCGAAAAGTACAGAATAAAGCGCGAAAGCTTTCCCGCGAGGGAAAAAGCCGCTTCGGAGCCCGAAAGGCGGTGCCAGTACATCAGCGGCCAGATCAGCACGCCGCCGCCGTAATGGCACGGGTCGGCGCCGTAATTTCGGAGATCAAACGGTACGGGATCGAATATTCTTTTGTCAAGCGACGGATCATAACTTTCAACGGGGATATAAAAATAACCTCCGTATTCCCTTCCCGTTCCGTAAAGACCCCGGATGAGGCTTTCGCACTGAAGCGCGGTCCGCCGGTCCCCGAAATGTCCGTACCAGGTCGCAAGCCCGAGCAGACAGCTGCGCTGGTCGAACGAATTGGCGCCGTATTTCACCCAGTCATATCCGCCGGGGCGGTAGCACAGACCGTCTTCCGCAGAAATCATACCGTCGAGCGCTTTTTTCAGCCTTCCGGCAGCGATGAGCGAATCCTCGTCAAAGCCGCTGATTTCACAGCACAGCAGCAGAGCGTCGAGATATCTGCCCGTCGCGTCGCCGAAATCCCATTCGCAGTGCGCGCCGAACGGCTCCGGATCGGTAAAAAGATAAAAATACGGGATATAATTCAGCTTTTCATCGAGGAAACTGCGGTAATTGTTTTTGGCGAGTGACGCGCTGCCGAGTATGTCCTTCCGACTCATTTTAACCCCTTATCCGACAAAAGCAGGAAGAATCCCTCCTGCTTTTGTTTCTGTGTTTTATTTATACAAATAGAATTTCGTCCAGATCCAAACCGAACCCACCAGCTCATGCGTAAAAACGTGCGTCTCGTATCCGGCAACCGATTTTAAATCCT
>CAZVPD010000069.1:0-312 GCA_964628455.1 uncultured Lachnospiraceae bacterium | reverse complement strand
CCCCCAGCAACTCCACGGTCACCGTATAGAGTATTTTCCCTTCGCCGACACGTTTGAATACCGCGGAAGATCTCCCTTTTGTGATGTCGCTTCCGCGCGCCGCATCCAGTCCGCAGAGCTTTCCGCCGATATCGCGGTACATTCCGGCTGCAAGCAGGCTTTCGGTCTTTTCATCGGTGAAAAGAGTTTTCAGATAGGCTTCGAGGTCGGCCAACGTTTTTATCCGGGAGTCTCCGATCTCCCTGTATCCGTCCGGAGAAACAGGTGAAGCGGGTACGGGTCCGCCGGCGCCGGAGTTCTCCTCCGCGGTAT
>CAZVPD010000068.1:0-18699 GCA_964628455.1 uncultured Lachnospiraceae bacterium | reverse complement strand
AAAACTCCTCCGCCACATCGTCCTCATCCCAAATCTCCCCGACGAGTTCCTCGATGATGTCCTCAAGGGTCACGATCCCCATCGTCCCGCCGTATTCGTCCAGGATCACCGCCATATGCGATTTTGCCGTCTGCAGGCGCTTCAGGAGTTTTGATATTTTCATGGAGGGGATGACGAAGATCGCGGGATTGATAATGCTCCCGAGCGTTTCGTCCGTATGCAGGATTCTGTCATGGAAATCCTTGTGGTTGATCACTCCGATGATGTCGTCCATGGATTTCCGGTATACGGGAAGCCTCGAGTAGCCGCTTTCGAGGAATACCCGTTCGATCTCCTGCTTGCTGTCGTCCGCCGACACCGCGATGACATCGGTCCGCGGCGTAAAGATACCGGTCACCTCGATATCGTTGAATTCGATCGCGCTGCGTATCAGCTCGCCTTCTCCCGCGTTGATCCCCCCCTCCTGTTCGGCTTCCTCGACGAGGGTGATCAGTTCCTCTTCGGTGATCCCGTGACCGCCGTCCGTTCTGAACAGCTTCGAAAGCAGTTTCTTCCAGAGAATAAAAAACAGATTGAAGGGCGTAAACAGGACGATCAGGACATTCAGGACCGGCGCCGAGAACATGGAGAATTTTTCGGGCGATTCCTTGGCAAGACTTTTCGGCGACACCTCCCCGAAGATCAGCACGGCGACTGTGATGATCGTAATGCCGGCGTCGCCGTAATAAGAGACAAACAGAACGGTTCCGAGAGACGCGGCGGCGATGTTGACGATGTTGTTGCCGATCAGGATCGTCGAGAGCAGCCTGTCGTAATCCTCGCAGAGTCTGAGGACAAGCTGTGCCTTCCGGCTGCCGTCATTGGCCAGATTCTTGATGCGGATCTTGTTCAGGGAGGAAAAAGCGGTTTCGGTCGCCGAAAAATAGGCCGACATCAGGATCAGCGCCGCAAGCAGGACGATCTTCATACTGTTTCCGCCGTCCATTTCAGCTTTCCTTCCCCGAAATCAGCGACGGATGGACGTTTTTTTCCTTCAGCTTTTTGTTGATGAAATCACGCAGCAGACAATAGAGCACGGCGGATACGGGCACGCTGACGAGCATGCCGCCGATGCCGAAAAGGCTGCCGCCGACCGTCACCGAAAACAGCACCCAGATCCCCGGAAGACCCACGGAGTCCCCGACGATCTTCGGATAGATGATATTCGATTCGAGCTGCTGCAGGACAACGATAAAAATCACGAACCAGAGCGCCTGTATGGGATTGACCAGCAGGATGAACAAGGCCCCCACCGCCGTCCCGATAAAAGCGCCGAACATCGGCACCAGCGCGGTCACGGAGACCAGCGACGAGATCATGATCGCATAGGGCATTCCGAAGATCAGCATGCCGATGTAGCAGAGAACGCCGATGATCAGGGCTTCGGTGCACTGGCCGGTGATGAATTTGGAGAATATCCCGTTTGAAAGGGCCACCACTTCGACGATATCCGAAGCGGTCTTTTCTTTGAACAGGGCGAAGAGCACCTTTTTGATCTGCACGGCCAGTTTTTCTTTGGCGGCAAGCAGGTAAACGGAAAAAGCGAAGCCGAGTATCAGGTTGAACAAAGTCTTCACAATGCCCGACGTCAGACCGATGGTCGTGCTGATGACCGTCGAGCTGCCGGCCGTGAAATTATCCAGGATCATCGAACTGATGCTTTTCCAGTCGATCTGCAGTTTGTCGATGGTTTCGAACGAGATATCGTATTTCCGCAGAAAGTTCCTGACCGAATTCGCCAGTCTTTCGGCGCGTGAAGGCAGTTCCTTCGCTATGATGATCACGCTTTCCCTGATCTGGGGGATGATCAGAAGCAGAAAGACGGTCAGCACGATGCAGATGAGCAGAATGCTGAGGATCAGGCAGACGGGCCTGCTCAGCCGGGTCCAGACGCGGCCTTTTTTTCTTTTAAGCCTGCCGAACACCCTTGTCTCGAAAAAACGCATCAGGACATTGATGATGAACGCCATGGCGAATCCGATGATGAAGGGGGAGAGAACGGAGAAGAACTGCCCGAGCAGCAGAAAGACCGTATCGAGGTTCTGCATCATCACGAACATCAGCACGGCTATGAAAATGATAAGAAGGATCTTGAGTATGTTTTTTTTATTCAAACCCATCTGCGTTTCTCCCTGGCGGACGCCGGCGGAATTTTTACGAAATCACGGGACCGATGATTCAGTATAACGCAAAACGCATGCAAAGTCAATGCAATCCGTGTATAAGCGGATCAAACCGGCTTTCAGGCTCCGTTATTTCGCGGAGATGTTCTTCGTATGCATCGCCCGCATGGAGTTCAGTATGGTGATGAGGGCAACGCCCATATCGCCGAATACCGCTTCCCACATCGACGCGGCGCCGAACGCGCCCAGTATCAGAAAAACCGCCTTCACGCCGAGGGCGAATACGATGTTCTGAAACACGACCGCTCTTGTTTTTTTCGCGATCCCGACGGCTGCCGCTATCTTTGACGGCCTGTCGTCCATGATCACGATGTCGGCAGCCTCGACGGCGGCGTCGGAGCCCAGTCCGCCCATCGCTATTCCGATATCCGCCCTTGCGAGCACGGGCGCGTCGTTGATGCCGTCGCCGACGAAAACCAGTTTGCCGTACCGTGACTTTTCGGCTTCGAGCCGTTCGACGATCTCCACTTTGCCGGCAGGCAGCAGTCCCGAATAAACCTCGCCGATACCCAACTGCTTTCCGACCCTGACGGCTTCGGACTCGAGGTCTCCCGTGAGCATGACGGTTTTTTTGATCCCGAGCGCTTTAAGGGCTCTGACCGCTTCGGCCGAATCCTCTTTCACTTCATCCGAAATCACAATATGGCCGGCGTAAATCCCGTTTACGGCGACGTAGACCGCGCTTCCGGCCGTCTCTGCGCGGGTGTATGCGACATTGTTATCCGACATCAGTTTTTCATTACCTGCGAGGATCTCCCTGCCGCCCGCTTTCGCCCTGACGCCGTATCCGGGCATTTCGACAAGGCTTTCGGTCCCGACCCTGTCAGGCACGCCGCCGTATGCTTTCAGGACCGACAGGGCGATCGGATGATTGGACCGGCTTTCGGCATATGCCGCGCATTTCAGCAGTTCTTCGTCCGTAAAGCCGTTTTCGGAGCGTATACCGGTCACTGTAAACACGCCTTCGGTCAGCGTTCCCGTCTTGTCGAACACGACGATCTCGGTTTTGGTCAGCGCTTCGAGGTAATCTGCTCCTTTGATCAGGATCCCCCTTTTGGACGCGCCCCCGATGCCCCCGAAGAATCCGAGGGGAATGGATATGACCAGGGCGCAGGGACATGAGACCACCAGAAACACCAGCGCCCGGTAGACCCAGTCCGTGAAGGATTCACCGGCGACGAACAGAGGGGGCAGGACGGCAACGGCGAGCGCCCCGAACACGACGGCCGGGGTGTAGTATCTCGCGAATTTCGTGATGAATCTTTCCGTCGGGGCTTTTCCGGCGGCGGCGTTCCCGACCAGTTCCAGAATTTTCGAAACGGCCGAATCGCCGTATTCTTTTGTGACTTCGATGGTCAGGACCCCGCTGAGATTGATGAATCCGCTCAGGACGTCAACGCCCGGAGCGAGTTCGCGCGGCAGAGACTCACCCGTCAGGGCGGAGGTGTCGGCAGCCGAAGTTCCCAGGATGACCCGGCCGTCGAGGGGGATCTTTTCACCGGGCTTTACGACGATGACATCGCCCGTACGGACCTCCGCGGGCGAAACCCTCCGCAGCAGGTCCCCGGTTTTTACATTCGCGAAGTCCGGCCTGATGTCGGTCAGCGCGCTTATCGACCTTCTGGAATTTCCGACGGCTATTCCCTGCAGCAGTTCGCCGACGAGGTAGAACAGCATGACCGCAGCCCCCTCGGCGTATTCCCCGATAAAAAACGCTCCGACGGTTGCGATGCTCATCAGGAAGTGTTCGGTAAACACCGAACCGCGCGCGATGCTTCGCAGAGCCCTGAGCACAACGCCTCCGCCGAGAATGGCCCAGGCGATCAGAAACACCGCGGGTTCGAGCGGTCCCGGGAAAGCGAAAAGGACGCCCGCCGTAAAGACGGCGCCCCCGGCGGAAAGCTTCAGGATCTCTTTTCGGCGGTCTCCGTCCTCATCCCCCGCGTTTTTCCCCCCGCCCGGGACCGGGAAGCCTTCGCTGACGATCATCCGTACGCCGGGTTCGATCCCCGCCGCGACCGACGCGGCTTCGGAGGCGATCTTCGCGGGGTCCGCGCCGGCGGCAAATTCCAGCGTCATTTTTAACGAGGCAAAATCAACGGACGCGCCGCTGACCCCGTCGAGATTTTTTACCTGTTCTTCGATCTTTGCCGCGCACTGGGCGCAGTCAAGGCCTTTAAGCCGGAATGTTTTTTTCATGTCACGGATCACCGCTTTCCGTTCTGTTTTCGGCGAGATGTTCCGTTGCCTTTTCGAATATTTCTTTCACATGGTCGTCGGCGAGTGAATAGAAGACGACCCTGCCCTCTCTTCTGTATCTGACCAGGCGTGCCTGCCTCAAAGAACCGAGCTGGTGGGACACGGCGGATTTCGTCATGTTCAGAAGCACGGCCAGGTCGCACACGCACATTTCGGACGTATCGAGCGCCCACATGATCTTCACCCGCGTGCCGTCCCCCAGAACCTTGAAAAAACCGGACAGAGCGTCCGATTCGCCGCCGGCAGGCATTTTCTTCTTTACGGCTTCCACGACATCCGCGTGGATGACCCCGCAGTCGCAGACCGGTTCGTCTTTCTTCATCATGATCCTTCTTTGATCCTTCTTTCTCCGGAACGGTTGAAAGCTTGTTCAACTATAAGACTATTATAGTTGAATACACACTCAATTGTCAAGGCTTTTCCGAAAAATTCTTCGAAAAAACGCCGCGGTACCGACGAACCGGCGGAATACGCATTATTTTAAGCAAACCGCTTGAAAAGTGTGAAACATCTGTGTATAATAAATTTATAAAAAACAAACCGCCGACCTTTCAGTGAGGAGAAAAGCATGAAAAACAGTAAAAAGATCCTGATCCTTTCGGTCCTTGCCGCGTTCTTCGTCCTGTCCGCGGGCTGCTCCGGCGGCGGGGACGAACTCGTCATAGGCATGGAACTGGCTTACCCGCCCTTTGAAACCAAGGACGACAGCGGAAACCCCTCGGGGATCAGCGTCGACCTGGGCTACGCCCTCGGGGAATACCTCGGGCTGCCCGTCAGGATCGAGAACATCAGCTGGGACGGGCTGATCCCGTCGCTTCAGACCGGCAAAGTCGACGTTGTCATTTCGTCGATGACCGTCACGGAGGAGCGCGGCAAGGTCGTCGACTTCTCCGACCCCTACGCGCATTCCTATCTCGCCCTGCTCGTCAATAAAAACTCGGGCATCGCCTCGGTCGAGGACCTTAATCAGAGCGGAAAAGTCATAGCGGTCAGAAAGGGCACGACCGGTTATTTCTACGCCAACAACAAGCTGACAAACGCGACGGTCAATTCGTTCGCGTCGGAGAACGCCTGCGTCACGGAAGTCACGCAGGGCAAAGCGGACGCTTTTATCTACGACCAGCTGACCGTCTACCGCCAGAATCAGGCGCTCGCCGACACGACGGACGCGGTGATGATCCCCTTTCAGGATGCCGAAGGTTGGGGCATGGCGGTCAATAAGGGCAGCACGGAACTTCTCGGAAAGATCAACGCGTTTATAGCGGAATATAAGAAAGACGGCGGATTTGACGCACTGACCGAAAAATACCTGTCGGCCGAAAAAAAGGTTTTCGACGAACTCGGATTTCAGTGGTTTTTCGATTGAAGATCTTTTCTGAGTTGAAATTCCCGGAGGGAAAAGAACGGACGCGGCTATGAAACCGGAAAAAACCGGACCCGGAAATTTGAATAAACTGCTCAGCGGCGCGCTGACGGCGTTTCTGCTGATCGGATTTGCCCTGCTTTCCGTGCGCCTCGCCGGGATCGACCTCGATTTTGCCGTCCTGCTGAAATACAGAAGCCGGTTTCTGCAGGGATTTGCGATGACCGTTCTGATTTCGGCCGGCAGCCTTGGGGTCAGTCTGTTCATAGGACTCCTGAGCGCCCTGGGGCAGAAGGCGAAGATACTCGTCGTCAGCTATTTCTGCAAGACATACGTGCATATCATCAGAGGAACACCCCTTCTGGTGCAGATCTATTTCTTCTATTATATCATCGGCTCCGCGTGGGGGCTGGAAAACCGCTACGCCGCGGGCATCCTGATCCTTTCGCTGTTTGAAGGAGCCTATATCTCCGAGATCATCAGGGGGGGATTCGACGGGATCGGCAGGCAGAATTACGAGACGGCCAAGTCGGTCGGCCTGACGCCGGCGAAAACGTTCAGGCTGGTCACCCTGCCCATCCTGCTCTCGAGGATCCTGCCCTCGCTCGCGGGTCAGTTCGCCTCCATCATCAAGGACTCCTCGCTGCTGTCCGTCATCGCCCTGATCGAGCTGACACAGACGACGCAGGAGATCTCCGCCGACAACTTCAGGATGTTCGAGAATTATATCTTTATAGGAGCCCTGTATTTCACACTCACGTTTACCGTTTCGCTCGTATCCGGAAAACTGGAAAAAAGGTACAATCATGAACTTGGAGCTTGACCGCATCTCAAAAAGCTTCGGCGGGCAGACGGTCCTGCAGGACATCTCCTGGAGCGGGGATATCGCCTCGGTCGCCGTCATCGGCCCTTCCGGAGGCGGCAAATCCACGCTGATCCGGATCATCGGGGGGCTGCTTCCGGCCGATTCGGGGGAGATCAGGCTGGACGGCCTGAAGGTCGGCCGGGACGAAAAATCGCTGCGCATCTACCGCAGGAACATCGGTTTCGTTTTTCAGGCAAACGGACTGTTTGAACACCTGACCGCTGCCGAAAACGTCATGCTGCCTCTGATCCACACATTCGGCTATCCCAAAGAGGACGCCGCGGAGATCTCGGACAGGCTTTTCGAACGGTTCGGGCTCTGTGAGAGCAGAAAAAAATACCCCGTTCAGCTTTCCGGAGGGCAGCAGCAGAGAGTCGCCATCGCGAGGGCTGTCGCTGTACGGCCCAAGCTGCTGATCCTGGATGAACCCACTTCCGCACTCGACCCGGAGTATACGGTCGAGGTGCTCGATATGCTGCGCGAACTCGGTGACGACGGAATAAAGAGCATCATTGTGACGCATGAGATCGGATTTGCCAAGAACGCCTGCCGGACGGTGATGTTTCTGGCGGACAAAAGGATCGTCGAAAGCGGTCCGAGCTCCGAAATATTCAGAACGCCGAAAACCGCGGAGCTCAGGTCGTTTCTGGACAAGATCCTCGAATGGAAAGTATGAAAAGCAAAAGGCGGAAAAGATGAATTACAAAAAGCTGAAGAAGAAGACCAATTCGGGCTGGAACACCTGGAACACCTCAAGCGTGCTGTCGCACGTCTGCCTGCCGCAGGGCTTTGCCGTCAACATCTGCCTTATGGAATACAGCGCCGAAGGCATCCTGCGCGACAGCCTGATCGGCAGGTCAGGCGAAAAAACGGAGGTGATCACTCCCGGTCCGAGAACCCGGGACGGCAGATACACGTCCCTGAACCTGAAATACCGGGAGCTGGAACTTGACGTCCGCACTGCGTCGGCCGGAGGCGAGCAGATCATCCTCCTCACCCCCCTGAGCCGGGGAAGGCGCACGCCCGCCGCCGTCATCGAAGCATGCCTTCTGTGGGGCAAAGAAGGATCCGTATCCAAAAAAGGCAATAAGCTCCGGTGCAAGACCAAAGACAGGAAATTCAGGATATACACGACGGGGACGGTCACGCAGGTGCAGCACACGTATTCGCTGTCGCCCTGTATCGCCGTGGAACTCGACGGACCCGTCGTCGTTTCGACCGTCAAGTGCACATGCGAGGAAGCGGAAGCGGTTCTGGCAGCCGCAAAAGCGGAGCTTGACGCGGAAAACAGGGTGTTCGGAGAACATGCCGAAGCGTATGCCGCCATGAAGACCTGCCTTGCCTGGGACACCGTATACGAGCCCGAACACGACAGGATCTGCTCGCCGGTCAGCAGGCTGTGGAGCGTCGGATGGGGAGGCTATGTGCTGTTTGACTGGGACACCTATTTCGCGGCGCTCATGGCGTCCGCGGACAACAGGGAACTGGCTTATCTCAACGCCATCGCCATCACCGACGAGATCACGGAGAGCGGATTTATTCCGAATTACGGCGCGGCGCACGACAACAAATCGCGCGACCGGTCGCAGCCGCCCGTCGGTTCGTTCGTCTGCCTTGAGATTTATAAGAAATACAAAGAAAAATGGTTCCTCAGGCATGTGTTCCCGTCGCTTGTGCGCTGGAACAGATGGTTCTTCGAACACCGCGCCGCCGAAGACGGCTGTATGTGCTGGGGTTCCGACCCGTATGATCCGATTAGCGGTAAATTCTGGGAAACGAGCGATATCGGCTGTTCCCAGGGGGCAGCCTACGAGAGCGGACTCGACAATTCGCCGATGTATGACGGCGTCCCTTTTGATCCGGACCGCCATACCATGATGCTGGCGGACGTCGGCCTTACGGGTCTTTACATCGGCGACTGCCGGAGCCTCTGCGAGATCGCCGCCATCCTCGGGACGGACGATCCCGCGGAAAACAGGGCTCTGACCGTACCGAATGATTTTCCCGGACCGGACGGGCTCCCCTTCCTGTTTGATCCCGGCGAATTCGCCGGGACGGATCCCGCCGGTTTAACGGACCTTATCGCAGAAATCACCGCGAGAAAAGAAAAAGCCGAAAACGCGCTGCAGACCCTGTGGTCCGAAGAAAAGGGCATGTTCCTGAACAGGAACCTGTCGACGGGAGAACTGTCCGGGCGGATATCGCCGACCCATTTCTACGCCCTTCTGGCCGACAATATTACACAAGAGCAGAAAAGCCGCATGGTTTACGAACATTTTTACAATCCCGACGAGTTCTGGGGCGATTATATCATCCCGACCATCTCCCGCCGCGACCCCGCTTTCCGGGATCAGAACTACTGGCGGGGACGCATCTGGGCCCCGACGAATTACCTCGCCTATACCGCGTTCCGGCATCAGGGACTTGACAAAGTGTGCGACGACCTGGCCGGAAAATCGGAAGAACTGCTGCTCAGGGAATGGCGGGAACACGGCCATGTCCACGAGAATTACAGCGCCGTCGACGGCAGCGGCTGCGGCGTCCCGAACAGCGACAAATTCTATCACTGGGGCGGTCTGCTCGCCTATATCGCGATCGACAACGCGAAAAGAAAAAACACGGAGGAAAACGAAGACTGAACCGGTTTCATACGCCGGTCAAAACGAAAGGGAGGATACCGTCGTGCGGAAAAGAATATCCGCATCCCTTCTTGCCCTTGTGATCACCCTGTCGGTATTTGCCGCCTGCGCAGCCGATACCGGAACCGTCACGGAAAATCCCGAAACAACCGCTGCCGAAGAGACGACCGGCGACGGCAGGCTGCGGGACAGTCTGCCCGCGCTGGATTACGGCGGGGCGGAGTTTGTCATCCTGACGGCGCTGCACGGCGCCGTGCCGACATCGTTTTTCTACGCAAAAGAAGAAACGGGCGATACGATGGACGACGCGCTGTTTAAACGCAACGGCGCCGTCGAGGAACGATTCAAAGTCACTTTCAACGAAATCGTGCTGGATGACATTTTCAAAACGACAACCTATGCCCAGAAAGCGTCGACAGCCGGCGACGCCTCCTACGACCTTGTGATGGTGATCGACCGCGAAGCACGCGCTCTCGCCATGAAGGGATACCTGACGCAGGTTTCCGCCCTGCCGTATCTGGACCTGACGCGGGAATACTGGAACCAGCAGATGATGGCCGACCTGTCGGTCGGCGGCAAGCTGTTCTATGTGGTGGGAGACGACAACATCATGTACAGCAACACGATCACCAACCTGATCTTCAGTAAAAAGCTGCAGGCAGACTACAACCTCGAAAGCCCTTATGACCGGATCTACGCCGGAAAATGGACGATGGACGCTTATGACGGTATGTGCCGCGCCGTCACGTCCGATTTAAACGGAGACGGCGAATGGACCGACACGGACCGGTACGGCGTTATCGGACTGACCAATATGTATTACCCCAATTTTTATGTGGTCAACGGCGAACTGATCGTAAAGAAAGACGGCGATGACATTCCGTACTTCAATGTTCCGGGCAATGAGCGCATGTATGCTATTATACAGAAGACATTCGATATTTCAGCCGGCGAATCGCTGTTCAACATCAGCGTCAAAAAAACCGATTCCTTTAAAGCGGATGAACGCGGACCGTATTACCTCATTATCGACATGTTCCGAAGCGGTATGAGCCTGTTTGCTTCCGCCGCGTTTTACACCATACTGGCGACGCGGGACATCGAAGACGATTTCGGCATCATTCCGTATCCCAAATTTGAGGAAGTTCCGGCCGGCACGCCCTATTACAGCCGCACGTTCGGCGGTTTTCCCTATGTGGTCGTGAATGCGCCCGTCGACCTCGAACGCGCGAGCGTTATAATGGAAGCGCTGGCGTGCGAGTCGCACAACGTCGTTATTCCGGCCATGTATGACATCCTGCTGAAAACCAAGAGCGCGCGCGACGAAGATTCCGAAAATATGATCGACATGCTCCGCAAATACCGGTATACCGATCTGGCCGAAACCTACTGGCTCGGTGAAATCGGGGGCCTGTATGAAGGGCTGTTCACAAAAAAAGAAAACACCGCCGCGTCCGTTACGGAAAAAAATACGGCGAAAGTGGAAAAGACGCTGCAGGACGCCTATGAGGCGATACAGGCGCTGGGATAAAAAAGCGCGGCAGAGACACGCCGTAAACGGCGGCCGCAAACGGCGGCCGCAAACGAATTTTAATTTTAAGGAGAACCATATCATGCAGATGATCAAGGCAAAAAACTATCAGGATATGAGCAGGATCGCGGCAAACATCATAGCGGTCCAGCTCAATAAAAAGCCCGGGAGCGTGCTGGGATTCGCGACGGGGTCCACGCCGCTCGGTACCTACAGGAACCTGATCGAAATGTACAGGAACGGTCTTGCCGATTTTTCCGAAGCGGTCACGTTCAATCTCGACGAATACTGCGGGCTGAGCCGGAAGGATCCGCAGAGCTATTACTATTTCATGATGAAGAATTTGTTCCGCTACGTGAACATCAAAAAGAAAAACGTTCATGTCCCCGACGGCATGGCCGAAGATTTCGGCAAAGAATGCCTCGAATACGAAAACAGGATCAAAAAAGCGGGGGGGATCGACCTGCAGCTTCTCGGGATCGGGCGCAACGGGCATATCGGATTCAACGAGCCCGGCGATGTGTTTTACCACTACACCAGGCAGGTGCAGCTGACCGAATCGACGATCGAGGCAAACAAGCGGTTTTTCGACCGTGCCGAGGACGTGCCCAAGACCGCGCTGAGCATGGGGATCAAGACTATCATGTCCGCGAGGGAAATTCTGGTCGTGGCCGGTCCCGACAAGGCCGAAATGATCGGACAGCTGAAAAACGAGGTCTGCACCCCGCAGATCCCCGTTTCGGTCCTGCATTATCATCCGAGCTGCACCGTCCTGTGGGCGGAAAACGACTGACAGACGCGGTTCGCCGCGGATCCGGAAAAAACAAGGAACAAGGGAATCTATCTATGAGTAACCTGTCACGGCTTTTTTACGATATCGGCGAACCCTACGCGGCCGGCCTGTTTGAGGATACCGAAGCGTCCCCTTTCGCGCGGTTTTCGCGCGCCCAGCGTCGCTGGTGGGAGGCAATGCCCGTCCCGGACTATGACGGCGGCCGGCTTTTTCCCTCGGGGCGCCTGTTCCGCGGGTCCGCGGCGCTGGTCCCGAGTTATTCGTTCACCTACAGCTATGATCCGGCCGGAATGGAGAAAAAAAGCCCGGAATGCGCCGCCCTGCTGCGCGAAGCGCTGCCCGCCGTGCCCTCCGTCCGGAGCCCCCATGACGTCGGCGGCAATATGTACACGCATTCCATTCCGAATTACGGCAGGATCGCACGCGAAGGACTGGATTCCTATGCCCGCCGTGCGCAGGAGTGCCCGGACCCGGCGTTCCGGGACGGAATTGCGGACGTGATCGAAGGCATACGCGATTTCCATGCCCGTTCGCTCGCGGAGCTGCGTGAAAAGAACGCTTTCCCCGAGCTCATTGCGGCGCTGGAGCGCGTTCCGTTCCTGCCCGCCGATAATCTGTACCGGGCGGTCGTCTGCTTTAACTTTATCTATTATATGGACGGCTGCGACAATCCCGGAATGCTGGATACCGACCTTTACCCTTTTTACCGGGGTGAGGACATCACGGACCTGCTTCGGGAATACTTTGTCAACATCGACGCCAACGACGGCTGGACGGGCGCCCTCGGACCCGAATGCAATCCTCTCACGGTCCGGTGCCTCCGGGCGATAAAGGGCCTGCGGCGTCCGAGCCTCGAGCTGCGCGTCAGCGATTCGACGCCCGCCGAAGTCTGGGAAGCCGCCGCGGAGGCGGTCCTGTCGGGATGCGGCCAGCCTTCGTTTTACCACGAGGACCTGTATCAGTCCGCCCTGGCCGAACTGATGCCGGGCGTCAATAAAGAGGACCTGCTCCGCTTCTGCGGCGGCGGCTGCACGGAATCGATGCTTTCGGGGATATCCAACGTCGGTTCGCTGGACGCGGGCATCAACGTCGCCCTGATCTTCTGCGGTTATATGAACGCGAACCTGGAGAAAGCCGGCAGCTACGAGGCGTTTTACGCAGGACTGCTGGACGAAACGCGCCGCGTCGTCTTCGACATACTCGGCGACGTCGACCGGGCCCGCGCCGTCCGAGCGGCGGTCCGTCCGCATCCCGTCCGCACGCTCCTGATCGACGACTGCATCGGACGCGGCCTCGACTTCAACGCCGGCGGCGCGCGCCGGTCGTGGAGCGTGATCAACATCGCGGGGCTGATCAACGTCATCGACTCGCTGCTCGCGGTCCGCGACCTGGTTTTTGTCCGGCGCAGGTATGACGCGGCCGGTTTTCTGCGCCTGCTGAACGAAGGCGATCCAGCCTTTTTCGAGGAGCTGAAACGCTGCCCGCACTACGGCGTCGACGACCCGGACGCCGACGGCACCGCGCACGATTTTTCCGCCGCCCTATTCGGAGCTTTCCGGGAGGTCAGGCCCTCCTCCGGAGAAGCCTTCCTGCCGTCCTCCATTCAGTTCGCGACCTACACATACGCCGGCAGGTGCGTCGGCGCCACACCCGACGGCAGGCGCGCCGGCGAACCCCTCTGCGACTCGATCGGCGCGGTCCATAACCGCGACACCGCGGGACCGACGGCGCTGCTCGCGAGCGCGGCCCGCCTTGCGCAGCCCCTTGCGGCCGGCACGCCCGTCATGAACATCCGCATCGCCAAAAACAGTCCGTCCGGGGTCATAAAGCCCCTTGTTTCCGGCTATTTCAAAAAAGGCGGCATGCAGCTGCAGATCACCTGCGTGTCAAAACAGGAGCTGGCCGAAGCGCTCGAAGATCCCGAAGCGCACGGAAACCTGATCGTCCGCATCGGCGGCTATTCCGAGTATTTTAAAAACCTTTCGCCCGAGCTGCGCCGGTCCGTATACGAGCGCACCGAATATTAAAGCGGGAAGCCTTTATATGACAAAAAGACCGGAAATTGCAGACGGAACACGGGATGGGAATTTGTTCGGGAAAAAATCCCGATTTATAGAAAAATTTTATTATCATACAAAAACCGCTTGATTTAGCCGTATAATCGGGTATAATGGGCTGTCGGTAAATTTAGGGAGGACATTATTTTGAAAAAGACATTGCAGATCCTCGCGTGCCTCGTTATGGCGGCGCTTATGACCCTGCTTCCGGTGCTTGCGGTAGCGGAAGGCGTCAGCTACGGCGATGTGGCAAAATCCCCGGCGGCTGTCGTTCTTGACGGAGAGAAAGACGCGGCTTATGACTATGCGCTTAAGATCCATCAGGACCGCAAACACTACGAAAACGAACCCGACACGGCGACAAACGGCGACTCCTATATTCTCTGGGCCGACGGATTCATCTATGTATACGGTGAGATCACGGACGCCACCATCGTACCCGTCACCGAAGACATCCAGAGCAACACCCCCTGGATGGCCGACAGCCTTGAAGTTTTCCTTGACGTGGACAACGACGGCGCGGACCCGATGCAGTACCGCATCGACTACACCGGCCGTCCTTCCTTCCAGTTCACGGACTCCAACTCCTACGGAGCGGACGCTTCGATAGCCGACGGCATATTCGAATACGCCGCAAAAGCGACCGCGACCGGTTATGCCGTGGAATTCAAGATCCCGCACGCCTCGGGAAAAATCGGCGAAACGATCGGCCTTCAGCTCCAGATCAACGACATGGCCGACGAAGCGACCCGCACCTGCGTGTTTCCCGCCAACTCCCTGGGCGGCGGAAGCTGGGACGTGACGATGTATGACTATATCGTCCTTGCCGACGCCCCCGTCATAGCGGAACCCGAAACGGAGGCGCCCGCCGAAGAAGCGGCAGCCGAAGCCCTCGCCGCGCAGACCGGCGACGCGGCCGCCCTGCTGCTTCTTGCCGCAGCCGCCGCAGCCGTCCTGTTTACCGCATCCAAAAAGCGCGCCTGATCTGTTTCGCAGAACAACAGCATAACGGCTCCGGGCCGACAGCCCGGAGCCGTTATGCGTTTATACGGCCGCGAATGAGAAAGGAATGAAGGTTCCTTGTCCCGCACGGAGCTTTTTTATGCCCCGGTGATCTCTTCGATGCCGTCGAGCAGCGCGAGCCTGCCGTCGAGGCAGATGAAATCGAGGCTGTGCAGCGCCCTTGTCATGGCCACGTACAGCAGCCTGACGTCCTGTTCTTCGGGCAGGAAATCCTCCGTCACCGCGCAGATGAGCACGGCGTCGAACTCGAGGCCTTTGGCGTGATACGAGGGAACGATCACGGTCCCCCCCTCATATGCCGGGTCGTCGGGGTTCAGCTGCCTGAGCTCCGGCATGCCGGGCAGCTGCGCAAGGAGGGCGCATTCCGCCGCGGTCCTGCAGATGACGGCGACCGACCGGTATCCTTTTGCCTTCAGCGCCGCGATCCGGAGCGCGACCTCCCGGGAAAGCGACTCCCTGTCAGGCACCTTGCGCAGGCTCGGTTTTGCGCCGAAACGCACGACTGGTTTCGCGAATACGAGATCCGGGATCCCGCTGTATTTCAACACCGCGTTTGCCGCGTTCATGATCTCGACAGTCGTGCGGTAACTCTGCTCCAGCGTCAGAAAGCTGCATTTCGGGAGTATCCCGGTCACCTCCCGCCAGCTGCCGAGCCCCGCTTCGGAACGGATGCCCTGCGCCAGGTCACCGAGCAGCGTGAACCGTTCGCAGCGGAAAATCTCCCTGAGCGTATAGAGCTGAAACAGACCGAGATCCTGCGCCTCGTCCGCGACGATGTATTTCGTCACCGGCGCGTCTTCGATGCCGAAGAGTTTGTGCGCGAGATACAGCAGCGCGGTCAGGTCTTCGGGATCGGCCGTGCCCCTGCGCAGGAGCTGCGCGTTGTGCCGGCAGTATTTCGCCATGAATCCGGGCAGCCGGCTCATGTCTTTGTTCCTGCCGGAAAAGAGGAGCATTTTTTCGGGATCGGTCGTCAGTTCCCTGTAATAAGCGGTCAGGTCCTTTTTCGGAAGCAGAGCGAAATACTTCGCGACGGCGGTCCTCGCAGCTTTTTTGATAAAACGCATCTTTTCGTCGCGTTCGTCGAACAGGGCGACGATCTTCAGCCTGCGGTCCGCGGACGGCGGCAATGTCTCCCGTATCTCCCGTATCTGCCGTTCATAGCTGTCGTCGATGCGCTGCAGGATCGCATCCGATTCTTCCTTCAGCCTGTCCTGAAGGGCTTTTCTGATGTATGGCAGCCGTTTGTAGGGAGGGGTCGGACGCTCTCTGTCGCTTCCCGCAAGGGCGCCTGTAAAGATCCTCCGGATATCGCCCGCGGTGAAAACCGTATATTCCCCGAGGGTGAAATCCCGGTCCGGGATAAATTCGAGCGCCAGGTGTTCGGCGTAGCTGTCCAGGATATCGCGGAATTCAAGCGACGATTTGAATTTCGCGACGGCACGCAGGTCGGCCGCTTCCTCTCCGGCCGTTGTCCGCAAAAGCTTTTCGCTGTTGTCCGCGAGTTTCAACTTCAGGCCGAAAAGTTCGCGGCACAGGTCCGCCCAGGTCGACTGCCTGATGTTCTCGACCCCGAGTTCGGGCAGGACCTCGGAGATATAATTGAGAAAAAGCCTGTTCGGGGCGAGGATCAGAAAATCCGGCGGAGCGAACTCCCCGGCATACGTGTAGATGAGATACGCTATTCTGTGAAGGGCTATGGTCGTTTTGCCGCTTCCCGCGACGCCCTGCACGATCACGGATCCGGAGATGCCGGCGCGGATGATCCTGTTCTGCTCCGCCTGGATCGTGGATACGATATCCTGAAGCCGTCTGTCCTTGTTTTCTCCGAGGACCGCCTGCAGAAAAGCGTCGTTTGCCGTGATGTCGACGTCGTTCATATCGGTCAGTTCGGCTTTGCTGATGGTATACTGCCTTTTGAGGAACAGTTCGGCGTGCTGCGTCCCGCCCGGCGCCTCATAGGTCACCTTTCCGAGGCGCCCGTCGTAGTAGACGCCCGCGACAGGCGCGCGCCAGTCGACGATCAGCGGATTTTCGATGTCGTCGCCGACCAGAGCGAGCTTGCCGATATAGAATTTTTTGGTTTCGGCGCTGTCCTCCCGCCTGATGTCGATGCGGCTGAAATACGGCTTTTGCGCGGCTTTGATCAGGGCTTTGAGCTGCTGCACCGCCATATCAAAGAGCGCTTCCCCGACGGCGGCGCGCTGATAGCTCTGCGCGCTGTCCGTGCGGTCCATGTTTTCGAATTCCGCAGTGATGTCCTCCCTGAGAATGCTCTTTTTTTCGATGTTTTCTTCGATGATCCGGCCGACGGCGTCGACCGTGTCCTTCAGTCTGCGTACTTCGGCCGGATAATCCGCATGCTCTTTTAAAGGCATAAATCACGTTCCTTTCATGTGCCCGCTGATCCGGATCAGGTCACGGGCGGCGCTATATCGAGAAATTTCACGTCCTTGTTTTTTTCCTCCGCCCTCGCCAGCGCCCATTTGTCCTTGAAAAGCAGCACGGGCCTTCCGAAGGCGTCCTCCACCATGAGGATGCTCTCGCTGTAGCGGTAGATATCCGCGATATCCTTCGCCGTCAGGACCCAGCGCGCCATCGCGTAGGGCAGCTTCTGGGTCCTGAGCTCCACCTTGTATTCATTGAGCAGCCTGTATTCAAGCACGTCGAACTGCAGTTCGCCGGCAACCCCGACCGTCAGCGTTTCGACGCCCAGATTGGGCTGTTTGAAGACCTGGACCGCGCCTTCCTCGGCTATCTGGCTGATGCCCTTTAAAAACTGCTTGCGCTTGGAGGAATCCTTCGCGCTGATGACCATGAAATGCTCCGCAGGGAACATCGGCATGCCCTCGAAGCGGAATCTGCTTTTGCCCCCGCAAAGGGTGTCCCCGATGTTGAAAACACCCGGGTCGAGTACACCGATGATATCGCCCGCGTATGCCTCCTCGACGATCTTTCTGTCCTGCGCGATAAACTGCTGGGGCTGCGCCAGGCGTATGGTTTTGCCCGACCTCATGTCGGTCACTTCCATGGCCTTGTCGTATTTTCCCGAGCAGATCCGGATAAAGGCGACCCTGTCGCGGTGTGCCGGGTTCATGTTCGCCTGGATCTTAAAGACGAACCCGCTGAATTCTTCGTCCGCCGGATGGACTTCGCCTTCGCTGTGCTTCACCGCCTTCGGCGCGGGGGCCATACTGATAAATTCCTTCAGGAAGGGCTCGACTCCGAAGTTGTTCATCGCGCTCCCGAAAAACAGCGGCGTCAGTTCTCCCTCAAGCACTTTGTTCAGGTCGAACTCCTCGCCTGCCGTATCGAGCAGACGGATGTCGGCGCACAGCCTGTCGTGCAGGTGCCCGCCGATGAGATCCCTGAAGCGGCTGTCGTCGACATCGGACGTGTCCGAAGCGACGATCTTCCGCCCGTGGCTGCCGGGCTGAAAAAGCTCGATGCGGGACAGTTTCCTGTTGTAGACGCCTTTGAAGTCCCCGTCCGTTCCGATCGGCCAGTTGACCGCGCAGGACCGGATGCCGAGGGTCGACTCGATCTCCTCCATGAGGTCGAGGGGATTCTTTGAGTATCTGTCCATCTTGTTTACAAAAGTAAAAATAGGGATATGCCTCATCCTGCAGACATGGAAGAGCTTTTTCGTCTGCTCCTCGACGCCCTTGGCCCCGTCGATCAGCATCACGGCGCTGTCGGCGGCCGTCAGCGTCCTGTAGGTGTCCTCGCAGAAATCCTGATGGCCGGGGGTGTCCAGGATGTTGATGCGGTATCCCTCGTAATCGAAATTCATGACGCTCGAGATGACCGATATGCCCCTCTGCTTTTCGATCTCCATCCAGTCGGACACGGCGTACCGGCTGTTTTTTCCGCCTTTGACGGCGCCCGCCTCCCGGATGGCGCCCCCGTAGAGCAGCAGTTTTTCCGTCAGCGTGGTTTTTCCGGCG
>CAZVPD010000067.1:18001-18713 GCA_964628455.1 uncultured Lachnospiraceae bacterium | reverse complement strand
TCCGCAGGGACAGACCGCGCATCCGCAGGGACAGACCCCTCATCCGCAGGCTCAGATCCGTCCGCAGGCGCAGGCGGTCAGACCTGCCGCGCAGCTGCGCCCTCCCGTGCGGCACCGGCAGACCCCTTCCCCGCAGGAACAGACGAAGATGATCGCAAAAGTGCAGCCTGCGGAAAAGACCGTTTACAGAAACGCCGGGGACGAACGGATAAAACCGCCGGCCCGCGGCGGAGAGACCCGCCTTATGAATGCTGCCCCGGGCGGCGGGAGCGCGGGCGCCCTGCTGCGGAGCAGGAACAGAGCCCTGTCCCACCGTCCTTCGGACCGGGGCAGCGACGGGGGAGAAGCCGTCACCGGCGCCCTGACCAGCGTGATGAAGGCGATCATCTACATCGTTTTCGTGCTGGTCGTCTCGGGCTTTTTAAGTTATTTCGGCATCTCCGTATGCAACGACGTCTTTGCCTTTGTCAAGCAGGACAATCAGACCGAGATCATCATCCCCGAGTTTGCCACGCTTGACGACATAGCCGGAATACTGAGCGAAAATGATATCATCGAATATCCTTCGATCTTTAAATTATACGCGAAACTGAGGCGGGACAGCGGGGAATACCTGGCCGGCGCCTATACCGTCACCCCGGCTATGAATTACGATATGCTGCTCGCCGATTTCAAACCCAAAGTCAAGCCGCGCGAGGAAGTGTCGGCAGAA
>CAZVPD010000067.1:16767-17991 GCA_964628455.1 uncultured Lachnospiraceae bacterium | reverse complement strand
ACTACCCGAGGACCGTCGTTCGGCGTGCGCTCGCAGCGCTCCTTTCGGGAAAGACGGGGTCTCCGAACTCGGCGTCGGGGATCGCCTGGATCAGCGGGCTCTGCAACGGAGTCGGCTACAGCATCGACCAGATCATCGAGCTTTTCACGTCCAGGGACATGGGCACGAGGGAAGGTTTCATCGAAGTGATCCAAAACGGCGATTTCAGCAAATACAAACTCAACTGGTTCATCGCGGACATCGAAGCGTTCCAATCGCCCGACCGCAAATACCGCCTCGAAGGCTACCTGTTCCCCGACACCTATTATTTCTATTCGGATTCCGATGAATTTACGATTATTTATAAAATGCTCAAGAACTTCTACGACAAGTTTGACGAAGCCTATAAAGCGCGCTGCGCGGAGCTCGGGTATACCGTGGACCAGATCATCACGCTCGCGTCCATGGTTCAGGCGGAAGCGAAGTTCGCGTCCGAATACTCGATCGTATCCTCCGTTTTCCATAACCGGCTCGACAATCCCTCGGGACCGACGCAGGGACGTCTCGAAAGCGACCCGACCATCCAGTATATGCTGGAGGAGCACAAAGAGATCCTCGACAAGGCGGATACGGAACGGGAAAGCCCCTACAACACGTACATCAGAAAAGGGCTGCCCCCCGGACCGATCTGCAATCCCTCCCTCAACGCCATTCAGTATACGCTCTATCCCGCCGAGACCGATTACCTTTATTTTGTGGCGCAGAGAAACGGATACCACCTGTTCGCCGTCACCTACGACGAGCACATCCGGAACATCATCGCGGCCCGCGGGGGCTAAAATAAAACAAGGACGGCAGCTTATGTTCGTTTACGACATCCTGTTCGATAAGATCGCATTCCCGGCGCCCGCGCGCGAGGCTTTTTACGGCGCCGAGAGCAAAATAATACCCCGTATCGCGGAAATCGGAGAAACCTTTTTCGGCGGCAGCCCGATCGACGCGCTGATCGGCGAAATCGCGGAAAAAACCGGCGAAAACGCCGACGTCCTGTGGATGACGGCCTGCGTCATGCTGACCGAAACGACATACTCCATGTATGCGGAGCGCGGCATCGGCGAAGACATCTTCTTTGACACCATGAGCGACATCACCATATGGGTCAAAGTCGCGCGGCGCGACTGGGGCACATGGGGGCTTCACAACCAGTTCGGATGGCTGTCGAACCACCTGCGCGCCACCCTTTTC
>CAZVPD010000067.1:0-16757 GCA_964628455.1 uncultured Lachnospiraceae bacterium | reverse complement strand
CCAGATCCGCCTGTTGCACGATCCGCAGGCCTGGCTGCAGTTCGAGCTGCGCAAATTCCGCTGCGAGGAATATACCAGGGGCGGGCGTACCGTCCGCCGCGGCGACCCGGTCATCAATATCCATATACCCGAAGGCGGGCCTCTGGACAGGGACAGCCGGTTCGATTCCTACCGGCGTGCCCATGATTTCTTCGGCCTGGATGTCTTCGTATGCGACACCTGGCTGTTCTATCCCCGCCACACGGAATTCCTGCAGCCGGATTCCAACATCCTCGCCTTCATGCGCGACTTCGACATCATCGAATCGAGCGAAAAAGAGGGGGACGTGAGCAATATGTGGCGCATTTACGGGCGCCGCGACAGCTATGACCCCGCCTCCCTCCCGCGCGACACCGGCATGCGCCGCGCCTATGCCGACTGGCTTGCAAGAGAGAACAAAACCGGCAGCGGCTACGGCGTCCGTTTCTGGGACGGGGAATAAAGATCAAAGATATATCCGAAACAACAAAAGGCAGCTGCCGTATTCACGGTCAGATGCCTTTTTCCGTTGTATGGAGCCATGCGGCGGAAAGATGCTTTGTCTATTTGCGGATATCGCATGCACCGCCGGCTCCGGCGTTATACCGGTAACCGACAATTTTATTTTCATCGTTTATGATCGGTTCTCTGACAGCTTTCTCCGAGTCGGCTGCCGTTTGAAGGAGCATCTCAAGCGCATCCTGCCGGGTCCAAATGGCAGTATTTTCGTTCTGACGTTTGAGCTCTTTTATCCTTGCGGTAACCTTGCAGTCTTTATGTAATCGGCTTGCCGTCTCATGAATGGTCCCGAATAACTTCAATTTACGCAGTTATGGTCTCAGATAATGGAGATAAGTTTTAAATACATCATTTAGAAAAGGTAACGGTCTTTAACCTTTGATCAACTTAAATCCATATTCTGCTTCAATATATACTGCAGATGCATATCTAAGAACGCGTCCGTTGCCTTTATACGATTTTTAAAATCACGCTGTTGTTTTATTATATCGGTGTCTTTTCCCGTAATAAATGCGTTATCTATATCGTTGCGCCCTGTTGATCTTTCCATATCACCGCCTTCATTGTCTTCCCGTTTTTGCCGGCGGATAATCTCCGCGAATTTTCAAACCCATACTTCCGTCTTCACATTCCATGTATTCTGCTATTTGTATGAATTCGATTTCGGCATCTTCCTCGTTGTTGAATGTAGCAATATGCGTATCATCCGCAAATATGCTGTATTCGAAACCGTAACCGGGTAACATTGAAAATTTTTTTACCAGGTCAACGTTCATAAGGACGCGGCCGTTTTGCGACATTAATGTTTTTCTTTTCATTTCATCCTCCGTTATTTTTCTGTCTCGCGCAGTATTCCTTCTGCTCGCGCATTTGTTTTTTCGTACACCGCTCCTTCTGTTTCATCTTTCAAATATTTTGTTGGTAACTCGGAAGCTGCATACCGGCCATAACATACGGCCGTATAATAACCTTGATTATGCAGCCGTTCAAGCCATAATTCCTGATCATCCGGAGGGTGTGTTCTTTCCGACTTTCATTTCGATATTAAGGCCGTGATAACTTCTGCAAGCCGCAGGAAGGCATATATCCGGAACACCGTGTTTTCATCCTTCGGCTTTTAACCTTACCGCTTCTGAAACAGAATCTTTCTCTTCATTTGGAACATACCTGAGATCCGATTACGGCATCGTGCCGTTATTGTATTCAGCTCATATAAACAAAGCTTTCTGCTCCTGACTTTCGCCTGCTGTTGCTTCAGGCTTGAATAACCGCTTTGTTTTCATGGCCTGTCCTCCTGTCTGTTACGCTTGTTCCTGATCTTTCGAGCGATTCTTCCGCGCCTGCCATTCGGCGAAGTTTACGGCGTCCTTGATCATGCTTTTCTCGTGTTTCCTTTCGCAGCAGTAGATTTCGCATCCGTCCCTGTCTTCAATGGCCGACCATGCGCAGCCGCCTGCATTGACGACACGGTACAGCGTCATACCGGCAGGTAAATCGTAAACCTTTACCCATTCCCTGTCGTGATCTTTATTCGGCATTTTTATCTCCTCCTGTATTGTCGGTTTGTTAAACGCAAACATCGCATTGACCGTGCCGTCATCCGCTTCCGGGGACCGTCTTATTAAACGGCATTCACTCAAACGGCGGGATGTGCGGTTTCGGGACCGTCCGTTCATACCCCTCTGCGCCGGTGCCGTGATCTTTTTCTATACAACGTGATTCCGCTGTTCAGCTGCTGTTTATTTTCATATTGCTTCTCCTTCCAGCCTTTTCAGCAGCTCCTGTCTGCGCCTTTCCTTTTCCTCGGGGGTCGGCGGCACGTATTCGGACTTCGGCGGCGGAGCTGTCAGCTGAGAGACGATCTCATTTCGCTTGCTGTTCAGCTCCTGCGGCGTCGGTTTCTTCTCCGCGGGCGGCAGCGCCTTTTGCCGTGTCAGCCCTTCGACCAGCTGCCGCATCCCTTCGGGCAGGCTGTCGCGGTATTCCTGCCGCTGCCGCATGACCGGAAGCTGCTTGAGAAACTGCCCGTGAAGGACCGAATTGAACACGTCAAGGGACATCATCGCGTGTTCGTACAGCGTCCGCGCAGACCCGCAGTACTGCCTCAAGATCGGCGGCAGCTTGTCGAACGTCTCGTTCTCGCAGTAACCGCTGTTCTGGACGGCTCGCTTGTAGATCTGCCAAAGCTCCTCGTCGGTGGGTTCGCCGGAGGCGGCGTCCGTGATGTTTCTGATCTCGGCGTGGACCGACGCGATATCGGGAGGGTAGCCGGAGTGCGTTCTGATCAGGGATTTTACGGCGGCTGCCGCCAGAGCGGAGGGGATGTCGGAAAACGCGTCCTGCCAGACCGAGATCGCTCCGTTCAGTTCCTCCTGCGGCATTCTGGCGTAAAAAGCCGGATAGGCGGCTTTCAGGATCGCCATGATCTGTATCGTCTCAGTTCTGGTCATTGTCCGGTTCCTCCTTCAGCATCCGTAAAAACGGATTGCCCGTTTGCGGAGCGGTCTCCTTCGGCGGCGAAGCGGCGTTGCTGTCCGCCCTGTCCCTTCTTGCCCACGACCGGATGACGGCAAGATGGTTTTTGTAACGGTCGCCTTTGACCGCCAGATATTCGGACAGCCGTTCGACGCGTTCCTCCCAGTCGGAAGGGAATTCGGACTTCAGTTTGCCGCAGTCCCCGTCCGTCAGGTTCACGTTCCGATAGGCGCCGTATTTTTTGCGCCGGGCGGGGGGGATTTTTTCGTCCGCCTTCCTATCCTCCTCCTCTTCCTCTTCCTTATCCTCTTCCTCTTCTTTATCCTCTTCCTTATCCTTATAAGGGGTTTCCGCGCTTTCCGTGCCGGTAACCCCTGTGGGGTTATCCTCCGCGTCGGGCGGTTCATCCCCTGAGGGGTTTTTCTGCTTCGGACGTCCTCCTTTCGCTCCGGAGTCCCCGCCCTTTCTGCCGTTCTCGTAGCGCCGGTTGTTGCCCTCGAGGACCGGCCTGATCAGCACCCAGGCTGCCCTCGCCGTGTCGGTCAGAGGGATATCCGCCCCCCCGAACTGATATCCGAGGATCGCTTCAAACAGCAGCATCCGGTCCCTGTGTTTCAGCAGCATGCCGCTCTCGTAAAAGCTCCTGTAAAAGATCATGCTGTTCCTGTCCATATTTTCATCCTTTCCCGTCCTGTTTGTCCCGGCGCGGCCGGAGTCCGGTCCGCCGTTTTTTGACCGGCTCCCGCAGCGGCCCGTAAGCGTGACGTATCGTGACCTCTCCGGATACCCGGAAATCGGCTGCGATACGCGATGGTTACGATAAGGCACATTAAAGGCCGCGTCTTTCCGGTCTTCGGCGATAAAAGCTTTAAAAAGTATCTTTATAACCCTATTATACTGCTTAAAAGTGATAAAGTCAATAGGTATCAAAAATAATTTTAAAAATTTGTAACGAATTGACACAACCGCTTGACAGTAACGAAATGATACCTTATAATAGTTCCGAGGTGAAATGATATGAAGCGTCTGACGGAATTGCGGAAATCCCGGAACATCACGCAGTCGGCTGTGGCAGGTCTGCTCGGGATCACGCGGCCCGCCTACACGAATTACGAGACCGGGGCGAGAAGGCCCGACCATGAAACGCTGTGCAGGCTGGCGGAGTTTTACGGTGTTTCCGTCGATTATCTGCTTGAGAGGGAGGATAAAAAAAACCCCTCCGGACGGGTGCTCATCCGGCTGCCCGTATACGGAAAGGCCGCCGCCGGAGCCCCGATCTTCACGGAGGACGACATTACGGGCTATGTCGGTGTTTTCAAAGATGACGTCAGCGGCGGCGACTACACGGCGATCCGGGTCAGCGGGGACAGCATGGAGCCGAACATCATGGACGGCGATATCGTCATCGTGCGGGTCCAGCCGGACGTCGACTCCGGGCAGGTCGCGGTCGTCCTCATCGGCGGGGAAGAAGCGTCCGTTAAAAAGCTGATCAGGCATAAGGACGGCATCGTGCTCATGTCGAACAATCCGGACTACGAACCGATGGTTTTTTCGAAAAAAGACATCGTCTCCCTTCCGGTTTCCGTTTACGGAAAAGTCGTCGAGCTCAGAAGAAAATTCGGCTGAGGCGGTTTTTTGCGGACGAAAGGAGAAATTCTGTACTTGTGAAATACGATCTGAATGGTTGCGGCAGGATAACCGTATGTACGGCAGTATTATTATGTCTTTTACTGCTTTGCTCATGCGGCGGGGACGTCCCCGAAAGGGACAAAGCCGTCACGTCATCGGGGAATATCGCCGACACCGCTGAAAACATCTGTTTTATATGGGACGGGATCCTTTATAATATAAATAAAAAGGACCTCTCTGTCACCGGCAGCGGTCTCAGGGCAAACGGCGTTTACGCCTTTCGGGAGAATCTGTATTATATTGCCCGGAAAGACCTGAAATATTTTATTTATGATGAAACCGGGGAGCTGCTGTCGTTCGATCATCCCGCCGACGGTTTTATGGTGACGGACGATTTTATTTATATCGACGGCACCTATATAACCGGAAACATTTATCTCTATGACAGGAAGAGCGGAATCCTGTCGGAAATACCGGAAAAGACAAACGGCTTCCCCGTTCTTTCCGAAGATGAAAACACCGTATACAGGATGCGAACATCCGAAGGAAAAAAGGACGGGTCGGGCCACGTTCCCGTGTACCATATTTTAAGTCTGAACGGCAGAGACCTCGGGTCATTTGCCGTATATGACAGCCTTATTGCATTTAACCGCAGTCTTTATATGTATAAGGATCATTTATATTATGCGGTATCCGGCGGTATTTATGCTATGGATCTGATTTCCGGCAGCGGAAACGTCCTTTTGGCTGGGGGAGACGAGATCATCGCGGCGGCGCACGGATGCTTGTATTACAGAAACGGAACCGATCTGCACGTGCTGAACCTTTCCGGCGGCAGCATAAGGAAATACCCGTCTTTATTCGACGGCGGCAGCATGATCTATGTGGATTCGTATGAAGATGTTGTTTATCAAATCGACGGTAAGGCTGGGACCGTAAAGAAACCGGCTGCCGCGGATTAAAAACGGCACAGGCACGGTGCGGAAGCCAGGCGGTTTCTTCCGTAGTTCCTGCATGAAAGCCGCAAAAGAACAAAGCGCGTCCATGCCTGCCGGGCGCGCCCGCGCAAAAAAAGGGCAGCCGCCGGAGTTCCGGTCAGCTGCCTTTTGCTTTGAAGATCAGGCCTGAGCTTTGAATTTCTTATAGACCGCATACATGCGGTCGGCGCATTCGCTGATTTTTATGGGATGGAAGTCCACGACGGCTGAATAGAGGGTGTCGTTTAACGGTCTGATCCACTTTTCGGGCAGGGCGGCTGCGCCGAGGAACGCGCCCATGACCGAGCCGACGGTCGCGCCGTTGCAGTCGGTGTCCCAGCCGCCGTACACGGCGGTGGTGATCGCCTTTTCGAAATCGCCGTCCGAATGGAGCAGCGCTGCCGCGCAGAGCGCCGCGTTGTTGTTGGTATGAACGGGGTGGTAGTGTCCGAATTCCTTCCAGAGCTCTTCCATCAGCTTGTCGGTGTCGGAGATCTCACCGCAGATTTCGATGGTCCGGCGGATGTCGGCATACAGCCTCGAGGTCTTCGGAATGACCGAAAGGCCCGCGCGGATGCAGCGGAGCAGGCCGGCGCGGTTCTTTTCGGCTTCGCCGAAGGCGGCGGCGATGACGGCCGCGATGAACATGGCCCCGTATATGCCGTTTTTGACGTGGGAGAAGGCGGCGTCGTTATAGGCCATCGCGGCGGCGCGCGCCGGGTCGCCCGCTCCGGCATAGCCGTATGCGTCGACGCGGATCTGGGCGCCGATCCATTCACGGTAGGGATTGAGGAACTCGCGCGTGAACTTCAGCCTCTCCGCGGGGTCGGCGATGTCCGCCGAGACGGCAAAATTGATATACGCCTGGCGTTCGGCGGTGCAGACGAAGTTATAGGGCAGCTTATTGAACCACAGGTTGCCGATATCGAACGGTTTGAAATGCTCGCCGAACCACTCGAGCGCGATCAGGCCGAGGACCGTATAGCGGATGTCGTCGTCCGTTTCCATAAAGGCGATCTTTTCGCGCGTCGAATCGGGGCAGCCCACCTCGAGGCCGTATTTACGCTTTGCGGGGGAGTCGCCGGATGTGTAATAAGCTATCGGCCATTCGCCGTTTTCGGTAAACCACAGCTTCACGTTCTCCCAGCCCTGCCTGCCGCCGCTTCCCCCCATAAAATGGCCGGTCTCAAGCGGTTTCCCGAGCGCGCAGCCGGCGCTGCGTCCGAGCCACGCCCCGCGGAATTTGTCCCTGCCGATCTCCTCCGTCGCCTTATAGACAGAACCGTCGCCCAAAGCGGCGATTTCGGCGGCTCCGTTCGGTTCGTCAAACGGGAAATCGGGTTTTATCGGGAGCGCGCACAGGTCGGCGTAAAGCGCGTCCAGCAGCGCGTCGTCGCCTCCGCAGGCGGCATGGCGGTCATAGAAGCCCGAAATGTCGCAGCCTTCCTCCCCGCGCTGTTTGATCTCTTCCAGGATCAGGTTCTTTTTATTTGTCCATCCGGCCATGATAAACCTCCGTATCTGACTTGTTTGATTTTTATTTATCCTGCGCCCATTATAGCACGGCGCGGGCGGATTGTAAAGCTATTTCCCGTTTTTGAGGATTTCCCCGCGGACTATTGACAGGCGGGCCTGTTCGGCGTAAAATAGAACGGGTGCGGAAAAAGGAGGACGATTATGCTTGAATCAAAATACGGCCGCGTCCGCGCCGCGATAACGGCGGTGATCCTTCTTGCCGCCGCAGCCGTGATGCTGCTGTCGGGAACGGACGCCGGATTTGACGGCGAAACGCTTCTTGTCAAAGGCACTTTCTTTATGAAAAAGATCGGTACGGGCGATATCGCCGGCGTCGAACTGCTCGACCGCTGGGATATCGGAAAGCGTTCGTTCGGCATGGAGACCTTCCACATACGGACGGGTGTCTTTACAAACGCCGAAGCCGGACGATACAGCCTCTGCGCTTATAAAAACACCGGAAAATATGTGAAAGTAACCGCCTCCGACGGGTCTGTCACCGTATTCAATCTGAAAACGGAAGAGGCGACATCGGAACTGTACGGCAGGATCAAAGAAAAAATACCCGGGGAGTAAATTGTGAAAAAAAATTATGAACTGAATTTCGGCAGAGAAAAGATCACGTTCGAAACGGACGACAGGCATGTCATCGCGGAACTGAGGCCGAACGAAGTCGGACCGTCCCTGACGGGCGTCGCCGAAGTCCGCAGGTCCATGGAGAATCCCGCCGGCACCCGCAGGCTCAGCGAGCTCGCGTGCGGAAAGACCGACATCGTGATCGTCACAAGCGACATCACGCGGCCCTGCCCGTCCGATAAGATCCTGCCCTCCGTGCTCGACGAGCTGTGCGCCGCCGGCGTCGAACCCGAGTGCATCACGGTGGTCTTCGCGACGGGCAGCCACCGCGTCCATACGGACGAAGAAAAAAAGAAGCTGGCCGGCGAAAGGGTGTTCGCCCGCATCCGCTGCGTCGATTCCGACCCGTCCCGCTGCCTGCGCATGGGCGTCACGAGCCGCGGCACGCCCGTCGATATTTTCGACGAGGTCGCGCGCGCGGACCTGCGCATCTGCCTCGGAAACATAGAGTACCACTATTTCGCGGGTTACAGCGGCGGGTATAAAGCCGTCATGCCGGGATGCGCGGCCCGTGCATCCATTCAGTCGAACCACCGCTTTATGACCGATCCCGCGGCCTGCGCGGGAAGGCTCGAAGGCAATCCGGTCCGGGAGGACATCGAGGAGGCGGGGAGGATGTGCCCCGCGGATTTTATCGTCAACGTCGTGCTGGATGAAAAAAAAGAGATCCTGCGCAGTTTTGCCGGCCATCCCGTGCTCGCGCACTGCGAGGGCTGCCGTTTCCTGGACGAACTCTACGCCGTTAAAATACCGCGCCGCGCCGATATCGTGCTCGTTTCGGCCGGCGGCCGGCCCAAGGACATCAATATGTATCAGGCGCAGAAGGCGCTCGACAACGCCGGGCACGCCGTCCGCGACGGCGGCGTCATCATATGGACGGCGGCCTGCACGGAGGGACTCGGCGAAAGCGTTTTTTCCGAATGGATGACAGGGCACGAGCGCAGCGCGGACATGATCACGCACATCCGCGAAAATTTCGTGCTCGGGGGTCATAAGGCGGCGGCCATCGCCCTGCTTCTGCAGCGCGCCCGCGTCATGCTGGTCTCGGAACTCGACCCGGATTTCGTCCGGAGCATTTTCCTCGAGCCGCACGCCTCCGCCGAAGAGGCCCTTGCGGCAGCTCGCGCTTCACTCGGTGAGGACGCGTCGGTCATCGTCATGCCGTACGGCGGCTCGACGCTGCCCGTCTTATAAAAACTTAAAATACGATCAAGGAGTACGGAGTGAATTACGCAGAGGAATCGCTGAAGAAGCACTATGAGTGGAAGGGTAAGATCGAGACGGTCTGCCGCGTGCCGATGGAGACGAGGGAGCACCTGTCGCTTGCCTACACGCCGGGCGTGGCGCAGCCCTGCCTGGAGATCCAGAAAGATTATAATAAAAGCTGGGAGCTGACCCGCCGCTGGAACACGGTGGCCGTCGTCACGGACGGTACGGCCGTTCTGGGACTGGGCGACATAGGCCCCGAAGCCGGCATGCCCGTCATGGAGGGGAAATGCGCGCTTTTCAAGGCCTTCGGGGGCATCGACGCCGTCCCGATCTGCATCCGCTCGAAGGACCCCGACGAGATCGTCCGCACGGTCAGCCTGATCTCCGGAAGCTTCGGCGGCATCAACCTCGAGGACATTTCCGCCCCCCGATGCTTTGAGATCGAAAGGCGGCTGAAGGAGTGCTGCGACATCCCCGTGTTCCACGACGACCAGCACGGAACGGCCGTCGTGGTGGCGGCCGCGCTGCTCAACGCCCTCCATGTGGTCAACAAAGAGATCGCGTCGGTCAGGGTCGTCATCAACGGAGCGGGGTCGGCGGGCATGGCCATCGGCCTTCAGCTTCTCGCCATGGGGGTGAAAAACCTCATCATGGTCGACCGTTTCGGCATCATCTGCGAGGGGATGGAGGGGCTCAACTTTGCCCACGAATCGGTCTCGCACATCACAAACAGGGAGCATCTCACGGGCACGCTGTCCGACGCGCTGCGCGGAGCCGACGTTTTTATCGGCGTTTCGGCCCCCGGCGTCGTCACGGGCGATATGATCAGGTCCATGGCCGGGGGCGCCGTCGTGTTTCCGATGGCCAATCCGACGCCCGAGATCATGCCGGATCTCGCGCTGGAAGCGGGCGCCGCCGTGGTCGGCACCGGCAGAAGCGACTTTCCCAATCAGATCAACAACGTTCTGGCCTTTCCCGGCATATTCCGCGGCGCCATGGACGCCCGCGCCTCGGACATCAACGAGGCGATGAAGACGGCAGCCTCGCGCGCCATCGCCGCCTTTATACCGAAAGACAAGCTGTCGGCCGAAAACATCATCCCGTCGGCCCTCGACCGCAGCGTCGCCGCGGCGGTCGCCGCGGCCGTAGCCGAAGCCGCCGCAGAGTCGGGCGTGGCGAGAATTTAAAATCGGATTTAACGTATTATCCGCCGGGACGATTTCTCTTGTTGAAAACATAACGGGAAAGATCCTTCGCTTTACCCGGGATGACAGGGACGGGGAGAACGGCTGTTTTCCTTTTATTTGACATCCCGGGCGGAGTGCAGCATGGCGGAACGGAGCCGAAGGATCTTTACCGGGTCCGTTTGACAGCGAAGAAAAGCCCGACGGACGTTCCGTTATTCCCAAAAGCGGATCCGACGGGCATACATCTTTCTTCTAAAGTGTGTCCATAGTGACAACTTTGCCTTTTCCGGAAGAAAATATCATTGTTTTCAAATGCTTTTTTTGATTCAGCTGTCAAACCCGGGAAAAATCCTCCGTGCTCTGCGGTCCGGCCGGTATAAGAATATTACAATAAAAAGACAGGGCTTCCCGACTCTTCCGGGTCGGTCGGCTCTGTCTTTTCTGCTGCTGTTTATTCTTTTTTAGCGGCGCAGGATATCGCCTTTTTTCGCTTCGAAGGGGATATGCATTTTAAAGACCATCGCGGGATGAGGAGTGCTTTCTATTTCATTGCCGTCCGCGTCCCATAAAGCGGCGGCGGTGAAAGCGCGTCCGGTTTTTCCGGGCGAGATCAGCTCCGCCGTTTCGCCGCGCGTGATCTTGTTGCGCTGTTCGAGCACGGCAGTGCCGCTCTGCGGGTCATAGGACAGGACGGACGCCGTATAGGCCTTTTCGCGGATGTAGCTTTCGCCCTCCCCGCAGACCTGCGCGTTTACGGCGGGATCGTCGAAAAAATAGCCGGTCGAATAGGGGCGGTGGCTGACGCTCTCAAGCTCCCGCATCCATACGGGATCATAGGCGTAATGCCCTCCCGCGGCGGAATCGAGCGCCATGCGGTAAACGTTGGCCGTGACCGCGGCGTAATACGCGCTCTTCATCCGGCCTTCTATTTTGACCGACGCGATGCCGCAGCCGCACAGTTCCGGCATATGCCCGATCATGCAGAGGTCGCGCGAGCTCATGACGAAGGTCCCCCGGTCGGTTTCGATGACCGGCAGCCGCTCGCCGGGCCGTTTTCCCTCCTCGATCTCGAACAGACGGTAGTTCCAGCGGCAGGGCTGGGCGCACAGGCCGCGGTTGGCGTCCCGGCCCGTGAAATGATTGGACAGCAGGCATCGGCCCGAATAGGAAACGCACATCGACCCGTGGATGAAGACTTCGAGTTCCAGTTCCGGGGGGGTCCGGCGCCGGATCTCTTTTATATCGCTCAAAGAGAGCTCCCTGGCAAGCACGACGCGCTTCGCCCCCAGCTTATGCCAGGCGATGCACTCGGCGTGGCTGACCGCCCCCGCCTGGGTCGAGACGTGCAGGGCGGCAGCAGGCAGATGTTCGCGCACGAGCGCGGCGACGCCGAGGTCGGCCGCGATCACCGCATCGATGTACGCGCCTTCTTCGCCGGAGGCATAGTCCGAAAGCCATGCCAGAGCGGAAAGATATTCTTCGAGCGCGTCATATTCGTGCCAGTGCGGCATCGTGTTGACCGTCACATAGACTTTGACGCCGGAGCGGTGCGCGTATACAGCCGCTTCGGCTGTTTCGGGCAGCGTAAAATTATCGGCCGCGGCCCGCATGCCGAAATCGTTTCCGGCAAGATAGACCGCGTCCGCGCCGTAAAGCACCGCAGCGCGCAGCTTTTCGGGACTGCCTGCGGGACACAGAAGCTCCGGCACGGAAGCGGGATGTGAGGTCACTCCGCGGAATCGCGCAGGCGGAGCGCGACGTCGGGCCGGTTGGTGATGATCGCGTCGACGCCCAGAGCGAGCAGCCGCCGGATGTTCGCCTCGTCGTCCACCGTCCACGGATGAACGCGGACGCCGAGTTCATGCGCATTCTTCACATAGTCTTCGAGCGTGTAGACCGAGGCGAAATGGGGGTGCAGCGCTTTCGCGCCGAAAGAGGCGGCGTAGCGCCAGGGCAGAACGAGCCCGTCGCCGTAAAGCGGGGCGACAAACGCGTCCGGGTCGATCTTCTGCAGCGCGGTGAGCGCAAAGTGGTTGAAGGACGAATAGACCACGCGCCCCCGCATGCCGTTCCGCACTTCGCATTCGTGCACGAGTTTCAGAAACGCGTCGCCCGACGCCTTGAGTTCCGTGTTGACGACCAGGCCGGTCGGCTTGATCAGCTTATAAACGTCGTCCAGCGTCGGCAGCAGGACGTTTTTATAGATCTCGCCGAATCCGGCGGCGAAGCTGTACCGCCTCAGTTCGGTAAGGGTCATCTCCGACAGGCTGCCGCTGCCGTCGGACGTGCGGTCGGCGGTACCGTCGTGGCAGACGGCAAGGCAGCCGTCCGCGGTCAGGTGCACGTCGAGTTCGATGCCGTCGGCGCCCATGTCGGCCGCCAGCTTAAAGGCTTCGAGCGTGTTTTCGGGGGCGTACGCGGACGCGCCGCGGTGAGCCCATATCTGTGTTTTCATGCATGTCACCTGTCTTGCGGTCAATTTGAAGCAAAAGCGGAAAATGCCTTGTGCGTCATATAAAGGTCGGCGGCCGCTATCGCTTCATAGGGCGAATGCATCGACAGGACGGCGACGCCCACGTCGACGGTGTCGATGTTCTTGCCGGCGATGTACATGGCGACCGTTCCGCCGCCGCCCTGGTCCACCTTGCCGAGTTCGGAGGTCTGCCATGCGATGCCCCCGCGGTCGAACAGGGAGCGGACCCAGCCGACAAATTCGGCCGAAGCGTCCGACGTCCCGCTTTTGCCGCGCCCGCCCGTGTATTTGGCCAGGACGACGCCCTTGTTGATGCAGGCTGTGTTTCGCGCCTCATACACGTCGCTGAAGCCGGGGTCATAGGCGGCGGCGACGTCCGCCGAAAGGCAGCGCGACGCCGCGCGGACAGCCGCGGGATTTTCGCCGAACTGAACGGCTATTTCATCGATCAGGTCGGTGAAGGCCGCGCTGCGCATGCCGGTCGTGCCGTCCGAACCGGTCTCCTCCTTGTCGGCGAGGATCACCATGGCGGTGCGTTCATGCGTTTTGTCTGCAAAAAAGCCCGTCAGTTCGGTATAGGCGCAGACGCGGTCGTCGTGGCCGTAGCCGCCGATGAGGCTGCGGTCCAGTCCGATACAGCGCGCTTTGTCCGCCGGGACCGCCGAGAGTTCGGCCGAAAGGAAATCGGCTTCGGTCATGCCGTATTTCAGGTACAGAAGATTCAGCAGATTCAGTTTGACCCGCTCGTCGGCCTTGTCGTCGGGATAGGGAATGCTCCCGGCCAGCAGGTTCAGGCTTTCGCCCGGGATCGCGTCGCCGAGTTTTTTATCCATCTGGTCTTTGGCGAGATGAGGCAGAAGGTCCGTGATATAGAAGACGGGGTCGCCCGGGTCCTCTCCGATGCAGACTTCGGCCGTGCTGCCGTCGGCTTTCACGACACATCCGTGCAGGGCCAGCGGGATGGCGGTCCACTGGTATTTTTTGATGCCGCCGTAATAGTGCGTCTTTAAAAAGCCCATCCCGCTGCTCTCGTAAAGCGGGTTCTGCTTGAGGTCCAGACGGGGCGAATCGACGTGGGCCGCCAGGATGTGCATGCCTTCGGACAGCGGCTTCGTGCCGACTGCAAACACATACAGGGCCTTTCCGCGGTTGCTGACGTAATATTTCCCGCCTTTTTCCAGCTTCATGCCGTATGTGAACGGGACATAGCCTTCGGCTTCCGCCATGGCGATGCCGGCCTTTACCGCCTCGCGCTCGGTTTTCGACGCGTCGAGAAAGCGCATATAGCCGTCCGCGTAGGCGGTGATCTCCCCATGCTCTTTTTCGGTCAGCCCTTCGTAAATATTTTTCGTGCCGTAAAACAATTTTTCTTTTAAAAGCTGGCCTTCGGTTTTGTCTGACATGGCAATCCCCTTTTTTTTCTTTGATCTTTGATCTTTATATCTTTTATTTTTATATCTTTATTTTTATATCTGTTTTGTCTGACCGGAAGATCATTTCCCCGCGTTTTCCCGGAAAGCGCGGACCGCGGCGTTCATATCGGGCGCGCGGAAAAGGGCGCTCCCGGCTACGACGGCGGTGACGCCGGCACGGACGGTATCGCACACGTTTTTCTGCGTGATGCCCCCGTCGATCTCGATCTCGGTCCCGAGTCTGCGGGCACGGACCGTCTGCGCGAGAGCGCGGACGGTGTCCAGCGACGCGGGCATGAACGGCTGGCCGCCGAACCCGGGTTCGACGGACATGACCAGGACCAGGTCGACCGATTCGAGCAGCGGTTCGAGCACGAAGGCAGGGGTGGCCGGTCTGATCGAAATACCCGCGCGCAGACCGAGGGAACGGATATACTCGAGGACCGCCTGCTGGTTGTTGCAGCTCTCGTAATGGATCGTGATGATATCGGCGCCCGCATGGTGAAAATCATCGATGTAGCGCATAGGGTCGACGATCATGAGATGGGTGTCGAAGATCAGTTTTGTCTTGTCCCTGAGCGACGCGATCACCGCCGGGCCGAAGGAGATGTTGGGGACGAACATGCCGTCCATGACGTCAAGGTGAAGCCAGTCGGCTCCGGCCGCTTCGGCCCGGACGACCTCCGCCCCGAGCTTCGAAAAATCGCAGGCGAGAAGAGAGGGTGATATTTTGATCATGGCATTCTCCGTTAAAAAAGTCGTATGGGAATTTTGCTTTTTATCTTCCCGCGGGATCCGGGCTCTTGATGAGAAGCACCGCCGCGTGGGCGGCTATGGCTTCGCCCGAACCGGTGACGCCCAGTCCTTCCTCGGTGGTCGCCTTTACGCTGACGGCGTCCGGCAGGATGCCGAACGCGCCGGCAATGCGCCGGCGCATATCGTCCGTATAGGGAGCGAGCCTGGGCGCCTGTGCGATGACGGTCGAGTCGATGTTGCCGACCGTATATCCGAGCAGGCTGATTTTTTCGCGGACCGCGCGCGCGAGGCCGATGCTGTCGGCGTCTTTATACGCGGGGTCCGTGTCGGGAAAGTGCTTTCCGAGATCGCCGAGTCCGGCGGCGCCGAGTACGGCGTCCATGACCGCGTGGGTCAGCACGTCGGCGTCCGAGTGCCCGAGAAGTCCTTTTTCATAAGGGACGGCGACCCCGCCGAGGATCAGCGCGCGTCCTCCGGTCAGTCTGTGCAGGTCGTAGCCGTGTCCGATCCTAAACATCGCTTTCCTTCTTTCAGGTCTTTCCGGTCTTTTCGGATTTTTCCCTGCGGCGCAGGATCGCTTCGGCGGCAGTCAGGTCGCCGGGAGTCGTGATCTTGAAGTTTTCCTCCCCGCAGTCGACCAGCCTGACCCTGAACCCGATGTTTTCGGCAAGCATGCAGTCGTCGGTCGCCGCGAACCCGTCTTTTTCGGCGATATAGGCAGCCGCGCGGTAGATGCCTGTTTTAAAGATCTGCGGCGTCTGCGCATGCCAGATCAGGGTCCGGTCGAGGGTCTCCGCGATAAACCCGTCCTTGTCCGCTTTCTTGACGGTGTCTTTGGGGCGGACGGCGGCTGCCGCGCTCCCGTACAGGTAAGCCTGCAGGAAAACAGCTTCGATCACGGCGGGAGTGACAAGGCAGCGCGCCCCGTCGTGAACGGCGACGTATTCCGCCTTCGGCGAAACATGCCTGAACCCCAGAAGCACGGAGTTCTGGCGGGTGGGACCGCCTTTGACGACCGCTTTGATCTTTTTAAAGCCGTATTCCGCGGCAAAGCCGCCGTACAGGCCGAGTTCATCCTCCCGCGCGGCGACGATGATCTCCCGGACAAAGGGAGAGGCCTCAAACTGCATGATCGTGCGGGCGACGACCGGGATGCCGCAGAGGGAGATCATCTGCTTGGTCTTCCCGCCGCCCTGCCCCATCCGCGTGCCGCTTCCCGCGGCGGCGATGATGACGGAGTTAAAGTGCCTGCCGGGATCCGCTTTGCCCGGCGGGACCGAAGACAGTATTTCGCTCAGTTTGTGCAAAAACCCGTTCATGGCAGTTTCTCCGGTGGTTTGGTTCTTCGGGCAGGTTGAAAAATATTCCTATTTAAAACTGTAGCCGAGGTCGAAGGCGCGCCTGTTTTTATCGATCATCGCGGATTTCGACGCGGGGATGCCCGCGAGCATGTGGTCGAGAAATTCACCGTAGGTGAAAAGCTTTGTGGCGGCGACGACTTTTCCGAGCATGACCACGTTGGCAAAACCTGCGAGGTCGTTCTTCGTTGCGATCCCGCTCGCGGGAACGTAATAGACCGATATGTCGTCGCGGTCGGAAATTTTGTTGACGAGGGTGCTGTCGGCGAAGACGGTGCCGTACGGCCTGACGGAACTCTCGAATTTAACGAAGGACGGCACGTTGAAAACGACGAGGTAGTCCGGATGATTGACGATCGGCGAACCGATCTCCTCGTCCGACAGGATGACGCTGCAGTTGCAGGTCCCGCCGCGCGACTCGGGGCCGTAGGAGGGAAGCCAGGTGATGTTCTTGCCTTTGGCCATGCCGCAGGCGGCGATCTGTTTGCCGGCGAACAGGATGCCCTGACCGCCGAAGCCCGCGAGGAGTATGCTTTTTGTCATGGTTGTTCACTATTTTTCACCGCTGACGGCAAAAAATTCCTTTCGTCTGA
>CAZVPD010000066.1:0-19008 GCA_964628455.1 uncultured Lachnospiraceae bacterium | reverse complement strand
GAAATATTTGAACGTGATCCCCCGTCCCGCGTGATGGATGTCGACTCCGTATGTGCCGCTCAGAACGGCGTCTTCGTAGCGCTCCCCGAGCAGAAGAGGCAGCTCGCGGGCCTGCCAGGCGGTGCGGTAGTGGTTCGTTTCGCGTATGCCTATGTGCGCGCAGGAAGCCGCGATCCGGTAATTTTCGCCGGGTCTGCCGTGTCCGCGCAGCATTTTCACGATGTCGCGCATCTGCCGCCGTCCTTCCGCCTCCGCCGCCGACAGGTCTTCGGCGTCCGAACAGTCCCGGCCGAACACATGCGACGCCGCCTGCATCGTGACGTTGTCCAGTCCCGGGACACGGCAGCTCCATCCCCAGTCGTCCTTGAGCGGATTTCCGGCTCCGTATTTCCGGAAAAGGTCCTGTATGCCGATTCCGTCCGCGTTTCCCTGCATCAGAAAGCAGGCGGACGGCGGCTGGATATTTTCGTTCCGGAAGGATTCGATGCCGAGATCGCGGGCAAGGTCGCCGTCGCCGGTCGCGTCGATAAAAAAGCCGGCCTTCACGGCGCTTCTGCCGTCCTTGTTTTCGATGAAGATATGACCGATGCTGTCCCCTTCGGCGGATAAGCCCGCGTAGAAGGTGTGAAGGAGGCATCGGATTTTGTTTTCCGAAAGCAGCAGGTCGAGTTCCGTTTTCAGTTCGTTCGGATTGAAGAAATGTGAGCCGCGGATGTCGCCGCCGGTCTCACCGAGTTTTTCGAGTCTTTCGATGACTTCCTGCGAAAGACCCGCGATGATCTGTTTCTTCCCTTCCGTGTCATAAAACGAATGCCAGACGTTGACCAGCCCGTTTGCCGCGGTTCCCCCGAGTGAACCGGCTTTTTCGATCAGGATCACTTTTGCGCCCAGACGGGCTGCGCGCACGGCGGCAAAGACGCCTGTCGCCGAACCTCCGACGACGCAAATGTCGGCGGACGCGCACACCGGGACTTTTTTCGCGGGTTCGATGATAAATTCCATGGTAAAACCTTTCCGAAACTATGCAATACCGATTCCGGTTCTGCTGACTGTATTATAATACATCGTTTGCGGATTATCAACGTCCGGACCGATTTTTTATAAAAAAGTCTGCCGGCGGTAAGTTATTTTTAGAGCCGATTGACAAAGCCCGGGCGCCGCTGTATAATCGGATTACAGACGCCCAGCGAAAAAAATCAAATGTTTTCGGAGGGGAAAGATGACCGGAAGAACAACTGCCTTTGTTTTTGCTTTCCTGTTTGCGTTCATGTCGTTTACGGCCTGCGCGGAGGCCGGGGAAGAAGCCGCGGACGGCGTGACGGCCGGGACGGAAGCGGAGACCGAACCCGAACTGTCCGCGCTCAATATCCTGGACAGGTTTGAAAACGCCGATATGGACGGCAGAACGATGCGCGTCATGACATCCAACAGCATCAACGGCACCATTTACGCGCAGACGGCGCCGGAAGAGCACATGACCGCCGATATCGTCAACGACGCACTGTGGGAAAGGGACAGGATGCTGGAGACGAAATTCAACGCCCGCATCCTGTATATCCTGAAGGAAACGGACGAAGGACTGCTTTACGGCAGCGCGTCAAAGTCGGTGACAGCGGCGGACGACAGTTTTGACGTTCTGATCGGAAGCGTGACCGCGACGTCGATCCCGATGATGAACAAGGGTTTTCTGTTTGATCTGGCGCGTGTTCCGCACCTCGATTTTTCAAATCCGTGGTGGAACCGGAATATCGCGGACGCGTTTGCCGTCTCCGGGGTCCGTTACCTGGGCGTAGGCGATTTTTCACCCCGGAATATGCTGTCCGCCAACGTGCTGATTTTCAATCTCCGGAAATTCGATGACAGGGGGCTGACTTATCCTTACGCCGACGTAAGGGAGGGGAAGTGGACGCTGGATCGGTTTCTGGCTTTGATCAAAGACGCGGCAGCCGATACGGACGGGGACGGGATGATCGGGACCGGCGACTTTTTCGGGCTCAACTGCGATTCTACCGCTGTGCATTCGTTTTATTACGGCTGCGGACAGACGCTGGTTTCCATGGCGGACGGCGGGCCGGTTATAAACTGCACGACGGACAGGGCATACACCGTCATCGAAAAACTCGGCGGCATGTTCGCGTCCGCCGACGTGGATGCCTCCACGTATAAGAAAGACACATACGGCCCCAACAATTCCTTTATGAGCGGGAACGCGCTTTTCAACTGCATGGTGGTGATCGACCTGACCACATTCAGGGACTGCGAGGACGATTACGGCGTCCTGCCTCTGCCGAAATACGACGGGGAACAAAAAAACTATTACGCCAACGCGAACTGCGCGGCTCTGGCGGCGCTGACGGTCCCGAAAACGCTGCCGGAACAGTCTCTGGAAGACATTGGATTATTTACCGAAGCCATGACCGCGCTTTCGCGCTACAAAGGCATTCCCGAAGCGTTTGAAAACACGCTGCTGACCAAGCTGACCCGCGATGAAGATTCCGTCGAAATGCTGCGGCTTGCGGCGGACAGCCTGACGCTGGATCTCGGATATGCCTTTGATATGGGCGGAATAAAAACCGCGCTCCGCGAATCCGTGGAAAAAAACACCGGCTTCGCGGCGAAAATCGCTTCCATCGAAGAGAAGATCCGGTCCGAAGCGGAAGCGCTGGCCGGTCTTTACGGAGCCGAATAACATGAAAAGCATAAAGCACAGCGCGTTTTCCGGGAATATCTTCCGTTTCCCGGGTGAAAACTGCATTCTGAACGACAAGGACCTGGGCATCGCGGGCAGCCGCCTTTCGGTGCTGACGCCGCCCTCCTCGGTGTGCGGGCTGAGAAACCTGCAGGCCTGCCCGTGGAGCAACACGGCTTTCGGCCTTGACATCCGCTTCGGCGGTGAAAAAATCAGGGCGCAGTCCTGGGACTGGCTGCCGAATGCCCTGTACCGGCGGGGTATGTGCGGAACGCTCGCGGCTGAAAGCGTGACCGCCGTTCCCGGCGGTATGCGCGCCGTGATCCTCAAGGTCGCGCTGACCAACCGCGGCGCCGACTCCGAGGTTCCGCTGCAGGTCCTCTTTTCGGGGAACACGGAATATACCGGAAACTGGGAGTTTTCCGTTCCCGGCGCAACGCGCCCTTCTCCCGCTTCGGTCGTGTCGGACGGCGTCACCCTCCGCGCGGCGGATGCCGGCGGAGAAAGCGGCTGGGTCCTCTCCTCCTCGCTGCCGGGAATGAAGCTGTTCGGCCGGGCGCATCTATGGGAAAACACGCTTCCGCTGCGTGCCGGGGAAACGGCGGTCTGCTATTTCACGCTCCATACGGGAAGGCTTGCGGAAGCGGAGAGGGAATGCGCCTCGGTCTGCGGAAGGCAGGAGCAGTGCATGGAGGACGCCTTCGGCCGGCTGGAGTCGGAGTGCGTCCGCCTTTTTTCCGCGCTGCCCTCCTTTGAAAGCGACGACCCCGCCCTGAACGCGTTCTATTACAGGTCCCTCGTGACCTATCTCCTGAACCGGTGGGAAATACCCGAACTCGCTCAGTCGCCCTGGTACAGCACCGGAAGCGTGACCGGCGGCTGCATGTGCTCCTATCTCTGGGACTACAGCGGCGGAATGATGCTGCACCCGGTCGCGGACCCCCTGACGAATAAGAACGAGATCAAAGCTTTTCTGCAAAACGACCTCACTAGGTCCTATGCCGTCATGCCGGTCGACGGAAAGGCCTGCGGACCATGGTATCCCGTCAATCAGGAAAAAATCATCGCCATGGTCTATTACCATGTGAAGCACACGGGGGACGCGGCTTTTCTGCGGGAGCAGGCCGGCGAACATACCGTCCTCGGCTGGATGCTCGTCCACGCGTATGCCGGCGACGACCCCGCAAAGCCGGCCGGGCTGACCGATTACGGCGAAGCCGGAAAAAGCCACCTGGAACTGCGGCATGAACCGAACTACAAAGGGGTCATGCCCGACCTGAACGCCCGGCGATATATGAGCTATATGCGCGCGTATGAACTCACGGTCCTTGCGGGAGAGCCCGACGAACGGCTTACCGAACGCGCCGCGGAGCTGAAGGAGGCGCTGAAAGAACTCTGGAACGAAGAGGCCGGATGGTATGATTTTATTTCGGACGGCGTGCGGGAGACGCGTTATACCGTCCAGATGTATAAATTCTTCGGCAGCCCGGTGACCGGCGAAGAAACGCGCCGGCGTCTGGCGGCGCACCTGAACGAAGAGGAATTTCTGTCGCCTTACGGGCTCCACAGCATGTCGAAGCTTGACCCGGCCTATGACCAGGAGGACATCGACAACGGCGGAGGGGGCATCTGCACGCTTTTCGTCCCCGCTGTCGCTTCCCGGCTTTACGGGGCGGGTTACGGTGACCTCGCGTGCGGAATCCTGAGCCGCGTGCTCTGGTGGGGGGAGCGCACGCCCTACATGGGGGACTCCTTCGCGGCCAATATGATCGCCTGCAGGGAAGACACCCCGCTGCAGGCGACGATCGGTTCCGTTTCCTGCGCGCAGGGGATATTGTTCGACCTGTTCGGCGTGTCCGCGGCTTTCGACGGCACGGTGACGGTCAGCCCGGCCGCAAAACGCCCCGCGAAAACCATGAAGGCGTCGAACTTCAGGCTCAGGGGACATCTTTTCGACATCGAACTCGATGAAAATTCATACAGCGTGAAAACCGGCCGGAAGACCTATACGGCCGCATACGGCACGCCGGTGACGCTGCCGCCGCTGATTTAATAAAGGAGAAAGAATATGCCGCTCTATGAAGACCGCAGAAACGCGCAAAACAGGATCCGCGTATCCGACAGCTGCAGGGCGTCGGTGACCGAAGGGAAAATACCCGCTGTCAGAGTCATTCTCCGGGAGGCAGCCCGGATCCGCCTTGAAAAAAACCGCCCGGCCGTGATCGCGCTGGACGGCTGGTATGGCATCGCGTGGGAAAGCATCGCCGCGGCTTTCCGCGAGGAGGCGCCGGACATCGGGACTTTTTCCATGCACAGCTGTTTTGTGCCGGCTGAAGCCCGCGCAGCGTATAAAAAGCCGTTTATCACCGACGACCCGGCGTTCGGTTCTGTCAACGAAAACGGCAGGATCGAAGACCTTCTGGACCGCGGCGGGATCGCCGCGCTGAACGAAAAGATCCGGTGCGCCGGACAGGACCTTCTGCTGTATGGATGCGGCGCCGCCACGGTCCTGCTCGATCCGCAGCCGGACATCATCGTATACTGCGACAAAACGCGGCAGCCGATCCTGTGGCAGATGTGGGAGGGCGCGCTGGTGCCCTTCGGTTCGGATAAACCCGACCCGTCATACGGATGGAAGGAGTATTATTACAGCGACTATCATATGCTCGACCACCAGAAGGAACACCTGTACAGCCGGATGGATTTCTGGATGGAGGCTGTCTCGCCGGACAGCCTGAAGATCCTGCCGCGGGAAAGTTATGACGAGATCATCCGGACGGCCCTGAAATATCCGGTCAAGGAGATCAAGATCTTTCAGCCGGGTCCGTGGGGGGCTTATCGTTACCGTGACCTGTTCGATGTTCCGGGACTTGAGTGCAACGCCTGGAACGAGCTTGCCGGACCGGAACTCGGGATGATGATCGAATACGATGAGGGACGGGTCCTCGAGATGCCCATGCTCAATCTGATGCAGTATCAGAAAGAACTGCTGGGCGAATACCTGACGGAGCGGTATCCCCGCCTTTTCCCGATGGACGTCTGGCTGGACGACGGCTATTTCCCCGAACCGGCCCCCCTCGAGCGGACGGCGATGCCCATCCACAACCATCCGTCCACGGGATACGTCACCCGCCGGTTCAACGAACCGCTCGGACGCTACGAGACCTATTATATCTGCGAAGCCTACGAGGGCGCCTGCACGATTATGGGTTATAAGGACGGCGCCGACCTCGAGGAATGGGAAGAGATCTGCCGCAGGTCGCAGAACCTGGAGGCGATCGACAACTGGAGGGACTATTTCTGCCTGTGGGACAGCAACGTCGGGGACCTGTACCTGATCCCGCCCGGGACCACCCACGGCCACGGCGGCAATCAGATGGTGCTGGAAATGGACACCTGCCCGTCGGTCGCGGCCACCGAATACAGCTTTTTCGAATACGACTACGCGCGTCCGAGCTGGGACGACAGGACGAAAACGATGACCGCGAAGCCGTGCAGGATGCAGACGGAACACGGGTTCGACAACGAAAAATGGAGGCGGGAGAGCTGGGTCAAAGAAAACCTGCTGGCAAAACCCAAAGTCATGCGCTGGACAAAGGACTTCAGGCATGACCGCTACGCTTCGGTGCCCGAAATGCCCTTTGAGATCGAGCGGTTTCATTTTTATACCAAAGCGGAAAACAGCACCGGACACCGTTTCGCGCACATCGTCACGCTGACCACAGGCAAACGCGCCGTCATCCGCAGCACCTCCGACCCCGCATATTCCGCCGACATCGAGCTCTTCCAGAGCGCGGTCATCCCGGCGTCCTTCGGCGGTTACGAGATCGTATCTTCCGATGGCGGTTTCTGCGAAGCGGTGCTGCTCCGCTGGAAAGACCGGGCGTGAAGTTTTCCGGGAGAGCTTATAATAAGGAGGAACGGATGCTTACCGCAGTAAAACGAAAACAGACGGCTGTTCTCGGAACCATACAAACGGAAAACGCCCTGATCCTGGAGACCGGAAACGGCCGTATAAAAATCGAGCCTTATTCGGGTTTTATTCTCAGGATAACCTATACGTTAAAAGATGAATTTTCGGAGATCCCGGGTTTGGGAATGCTGCCGAAGTCCGCAGCCTGCGCGTGGTCCTATGCGGATGACGGGCCGGCCGTCACGCTCTCCGCGGAGAACGTGACCCTTGTCGTCAGGAAAAACACCGGCGCGTTTTCCTACTATGACCGCAAAGGCAGGCTGCTCGCAAAAGAGCCGGACCGCGGCGGGAAAGAACTGGAGGCTTTCGACGCGTATAAAACGGTTTTTGACGGGGACAGCGTCCCGGAGAAGATCACGACGCCCGACGGCATCAAGGAAGTGGTCCGCGACGCAAAGAGAATATTCGACAGGACGCTTTACCGGACCAGGCTGGAATTCGAATGGTCCGAAGGGGAAGCGCTGTACGGTCTGGGCCAGCATGGGGAAAGCAGTTTAAATCTGCGGGGAAAACGCCTTTACGTGCATCAGGCCAACATGAAGATCGCGATGCCCTTTTTCATCTCGATCCGGGGCTACGGCATTCTGCAGGACACCTATTCGCCGCTGATCTTCAGCGACAACGAATACGGCAGCTATCTATACAGCGAGGCGGCGGACGAACTCGACTACTATTTTATCTGCGGGGAGACTTTCGACGACCTCATCGGGGGTTACCGCAGCCTGACAGGGCGGGCGTCCATGCTCCCCCTGTGGGCTTTCGGTTATATCCAGTCGCAGGAAAGATACGAATCGCAGCGGGAACTGCTGGACACGGTCGGGGAATACAGGCGCCGCGGGCTGCCCCTTGACTGCATCGTTCTGGACTGGCAGTCGTGGCGGGAGGGCATGTGGGGGCAGAAGACCTTTGACCCGTCGCGCTTTCCCGACCCCTGCGCAATGACCCGTGCCCTGCACGCGATGAATGCCCGTCTGATGATCTCCGTATGGCCCAACATGCACAGGGACACGGCCGACCACGCCGAAATGAAATCGAATGACTGCCTGCTCGGGAACAGCGAAATCTACAATGCCTTTGACGAAAAAGCCAGGCGGCTGTACTGGAAGCAGGCCGACGAAGGCCTGTTCTCCGCAGGGACCGACGCGTGGTGGTGTGACTCGAGCGAGCCTGTGACGCCCGAATGGAACACAGCCATGAAGCCGGAGCCGGACGGGAATTATCTGGCGTTCCATCACGCGGCGAGGGTCTATATCGATGAAGCCTATACCAATGCCTATCCGCTCATGCACGCAAAAGCGATTTACGAGGGACAGAGAAGCGTTTCGGAGGAGAAGCGCGTCGTGAACCTGACAAGAAGCGGCTATACGGGACAGCAAAAATACGGGACGGTTTTATGGTCGGGCGATATAAGCGCGAAGTGGGAGACGCTGGCGAAGCAGATCCCCGCCGGACTCGGTTTCTGCGCCTCGGGCATGCCTTACTGGACTCTGGACATCGGCGGCTTCTTTGTCAAAAGGGGAAGCGCGTGGTTCTGGGACGGGGATTATGAGGAGGGCTGCGGGGATTCAGGATACCGCGAGCTGTACACCCGGTGGTTCCAGCTCGGTGTGTTTTTGCCCGTGTTCCGTTCCCACGGGACGGATACACGTCGGGAGATATGGCGCTTCGGGGAAGAAGGCGAACTTTTTTATGATATCCTTGCGAAATTCGACAGGCTGCGCTATCGGCTCCTGCCCTATATCTATTCGGAAGCGGGCATGGTCACGCTCAGGCATTCTACCATGATGCGCCTGCTTTCTTTTGATTTTATCGGCGACCCGGATGTGTATGACATCAAAGACCAGTATATGTTCGGAAGCTCGCTCCTGGTCTGCCCGGTCACAAAGCCCATGTACTACGGGAAAAACTCCGAACCCCTTGCAGGCACGGATAAAACGCGCGAAGTGTATCTGCCTGCCGGAACGGACTGGTATGACTTTTGGACGCACGAAAGATACGGCGGGGGACAGAGGATAACCGCAAAGGCCTCCCTTGACATCCTGCCTGTTTTTGTGAAGGCGGGTTCGGTTGTCCCGACGGCGGAGGCGGCGGAGCATACCGGAGCCGTTTCCCGCAGCGTCATCACGCTGACCGTCTTCCCGGGCGCCGACGGCGCTTTTATCCTGTACCAGGATGAAAACGACAACTGTAATTACGAAAAAGGCGCTTATGCCGTGATCGATATCAGCTGGAAGGAGGACTGCGGTGTGCTGAAAATCGGAAAACGTTCCGGGACTTTTGCGGGCATGCCGGGATCTATCGTTTTTATCGCCGAAGTGACCGGAAAACGATCGAAGACCGTTGTCTATGAAGGCGATGAAATTCTGCTGAACTTTTCTTAAGCTGCGGAGAGTCTTGATTTTCCGCAGCAAATGATTATAATAAAAGTATAGACTTTCTTTTTTTCCGCGAAACGAAGAATAAATACGGACGGAGTGTTTACATGTCGGAAAACCTGCAGGAAAACAGAAACCTGTCTGTTGAGGAGATCAGAGAATTGTGGTCGAAAACCTACAGCGAGGAAGGGAAGCCGGACTGGTCCCATATTTTCCCGTTTTACCATGAGAATATTCTTTTTCGGGATTCGATCCAGCAGATCGAAGGCAAAGCAAAGTTCGAGGCCATGTGCAGCCGCCTGGCAGGGCGCTGCAAAAGCCTGAAGATGGATATCTATCATATCGTCAAAACCGGTCCTGTTGTGATGATGGACTGGAAGATGACCATGTCGTTCCGGTTTTTCCCCAAAAAGCCGATTTTCGGTTCCACCAGACTGACTTTTGACGACAAAGGCCTGATCACCGAACAGAGGGATTATTACGATCTCTGGGGTGATATTTACGACGGGATCCCGGTCGTCGGAAAGATCTACCGGTGGTTTATGAGAGCTTTTTTCGGATGATCCGGATAACCGGGAAAGGAGGGGCGAAGCGATGTTTAAATATCCGGAAGAGCTGATGTTCATAAAAAACGGCAGAGCCGTTCAAAAGCACAGCGATGAGTCTATGGCCGGCAAGCTTTGCGTTGTATCCGGCGCCACTTCCGGCGTCGGTCATGAAGCCGTGAAAGCCCTGGCCGCCGGCGGGGCGGACATCGTAATGGCGGTCAGAAACGAACGCAAAGCGATCGCCGTCAAAGAAGAGATCGAAAAAAAGTATCCGGTGCGTGCCGGTTATGTGATCGCTGATTTCTCAGATCTGAAGCAGGTCGAAAAAGCGGCAAAAGTGATCTCGGAGACATATCCGAGGATAGACGTCCTGATCAACAGCGTCGGCATCCATTCGACGACAAGAAGATACAACGGGGACGGCTGCGAGATGGTTTTCTGCGTCAACCATGTGGCGACCTTTTTGTTTACGAAGCTGCTGCTGAACAAAATGATCGGATCTTCCCCTTCGAGAATTATTCAGGTCAATTCCGAAGGACACCGGTTCAACGGACTGGACGTAAACGATTTAAACTGGAAAAAACGGATCTACACGGGGCTCAGGAGCTACGGGGCTTCCAAGACAGCGCAGCTGTATACGGTATGGCAGATGGCCGAAGACCTGAAAGGAACCGGCGTGACCGTCAATGCCATGCACCCGGGCGGGGTAAGGACCGGTATAGGCGAAAACAACGGCCGGCTGTACCGCTGGTTTTTGCATCATGTCACCCGGCGTTTTTTAAAAGATCCGGAGATCTCCGGCGACGCTCTTTATTATCTGGCTTCAGCCGGCGAACTGAGCGGGGTCAGCGGTGAGTTTTTTAATCTGACGATCCCGGAAAAACCGGCAAAACATGCTTTGGATCCGGAATTGCAGAAAACAGTCTGGGACAGGAGTCTGGAGATGGCGGGTTTGATAAAAAAGGAACAGGTGATCCGATGAGATACGATGCGGTTATTGTCGGCGGAGGGATCGCGGGACTGACAAGCGCGGCTTTTCTGGTCCGGAACGGGTATAAAACACTGCTTTGCGAAAAAGAGGACCATGTCGGAGGACTGGTCAGTTCGTTCACTGCCGACGGTTTTTTGTATGACGCCGGCGTCAGGGGGATCGTAGATTCCGGGATCGTCCGGCCGATGCTGGAGCAGCTGGGCATCCATATCGAATTTGTCCGAAGCATCGTGACGATCGGGATCGAAAAAGAACGGATGCGGGTCGAAACGGCGGACAGTCTGAACGATTACCGCGGCATGCTTGCGAAGCTGTATCCCGGTCATGAAAAGGAGATCGATGCCATCCTTCATGAGATAAGAAAAGTCATGGATCACATGGATATACTGTACGGGATCGAGAACCCTTTGTTTAAAGATTTAAAGAAAGACAAGGACTATCTTCTGAAAGAACTGCTTCCCTGGATGTTCCGGTTTGCGGCGAAAGCGGGGAGGATCAAAAAATTCAATGTGCCTGTCGACGATTATCTCAGGCGTCTGACCGGTCATCAGCCCCTGATCGATATCATCAGCCAGCACTTTTTTCAAAAGACCCCGCTTCTTTTGCTTTAAGCTATTTCAGCCTGTATCTCGATTACGAATACCCGGTCGGGGGTACGTCCGATCTGACCGAAAAGATAAAGGACTATATCATCGGGTCGGGGGGCGTGATCGGTACAGATACGGAGATCATAAAAATCGACCCCGTCGGTAAAATGGTTTCCGACCGCAGCGGCCGGCAGTACGGATACGGTCAGCTGATCTGGGCAGCCGATCTTAACCGGCTGTACCGGGCGGCCGACACGGAAAAGATCGGAAACGGCCGGATCAAAAAAGCCGTGGAAAAACAAAAAAACCTCCTCGCCGGGAAAAGAGGGGGAGATTCGATCTATTCGCTGTTTCTGGCTGTCGGCCTGGACAGGGAATACTTCTCGTCGCGCACGAGCGGCCATCTGTTTTACACGCCCGACAGGAGCGGTCAGTCCGAAATTTTCGGGAAACTGAAAACCGTCAGCAGGTCGGCGGACAAAAAAGAGATTTTCGGCTGGATGAGCGCGTACCTCGATCATACGACCTATGAAGTCGCCATTCCTTCCCTGCGGAACGCAGAACTCGCTCCGGAAGGAAAAACCGGACTGGTCGTCAGCGTTCTGATGGACTATGATTTTATAAACAATATCAGGTCTCTGGGCTTTTACGACGAATTCAAAAATTTCGCCGAGGAAAAGATCATCGACGTCCTCGACCGCACCGTCTTTGAAACGATAAAGCAGAATGTGATCCGCCGCTTCAGTTCCTCGCCGCTTACCCTCGAAAGGCTGAGCGGCAATCTCGACGGGGGCATCACCGGCTGGGCTTTTACCAACGAGTTCATACCGTCCGAAAACAAAATGACCCGGGTCGCGCATGCCTGCCGCACGCCGTTTCCGGATGTGCTGCAGGCCGGGCAATGGACATTCAGCCCTTCGGGCCTGCCGATCAGCATACTGACCGGAAAGCTCGCCGCCGACCGGGCGGTCAAAAACCTCCGCCGCCTTCGCAGGGAGAAATGAAAATGAAAAACATCGTTCTCTACAAAAGCAGATACGGAAATACTTTCCGGTACGCGTCATGGATCGCCGAAGAACTCGGCTGGGAACTGAGGGATTTTTCGGAATTCAAAAAAGCCGAAATAAACGCCTGTCGGACTGTTATATTCGGCACCGGTGTGTATATGGGCAAAATGAACAAGCTGAAAAAAGTCCTCGGATGGTTCAAAGAAAAACCGGTCATTGTTTTTGCCTGCGCCGGCAACAACAACTCCCAAAAAGATATCGACGATATCCTGCGCAATAACTTCACCGGAGAACAGGCGGAATTCCACAAATTCTTTTATTTGCCCGGCGGCGTTGATTTTTCCAAAGTGAAAGGCATTTCCAAAGCGATGCTGAACGTGTTTAAAAAAGTCATGGAGAAGAAAAAGAACAGAACGAAAGACGAAGATGCGATCCTGGAGGGCTTTTATCACCCGACAAATTACGTGGACAGAAAAGAGATCCGTGCGATCGTGGAATACGCCCGAAAAACCGGATCCTGACCGGCGGACGGCATGCACGGTGCGGCAGGACCGGGTTACCAGCCCTGATCGATCCTGTTGACGACGGAATAATAATAATCGTAATTGCACGCCGGAATATCGGCGTCGACCGAATGCGTTCCGATCATGACCCCGCCGTCTTTTGCCGCTTCCGCGATTTCCTCCGCTTCTCTTTTTATCTCCGCAAAGGTCCCGGAGGCGAGGGTGCGGACGTTGCACATCCCTCCGATCATGACCAGCCTGCCGCCGTATTTCTTTTTCACGTCGGGGATGCGCATGCCCGCAGACGGCGCAAATCCCTGCACGCCCGTAAACCCGGCTTCGATGATCATATCGAGGAGCGGCAGCGAATTGCCGTCACAGTGCAGGACGACGTTTCTGACCCCTTTGGATTTCCAGTAACCGATCATCTTTTTATAAGCGGGAAGGAACAGGTCTTCAAACGTCTTCGGCGAAAACATCGGTCCGCGCTGACTGGAAAATTCGTCGTATACCCACAAAGCCGTATCCAGGGTATCCGACATCTCCGCCGTCTTTAAACCCACTTCCCGGGTAAAATCCGCGAGCCTTCCGATCAGGTACCTGCAGAATTCCCTGTCTTCCGCCATGTCCCTGAGAAACCGCTCCTGCCCCCGCAGCCTCCAGCATCCCATATACAGGCCCAGCACACCGGAAACGGCGGCGAAGCGCTTCTTTACGGCATCCGAATACAGGCGCAGATTTTCATATCGGGCTTCCGACAGCGGGGACTCGAAAACAATGCCGTCCGCCTTGTTTTTATCTCCGAATGCCGATTCGATCTCCTGCTCGAAATAGGCGTTGTCCTTCTTTAATAAAAGGCGCCCCCAGCTGTCCCGCTCGTAACAGGTATTCCCGTCCCTGCGCTCGGTTTTCTGCCCGCCGGAAAAGGGTCCCCCCTGATCGGCCAGAATCGCGCCGATGTCGATTTTATCGTAATAATCATAGATCGAGATCTCCCGCGGAAGACCGCTTTTTTGATAGAATCGTTCGGTAAAATCCGGCAGAAATATTTCATACCGCGGGATCCTGTCGGTTTTTTGATAATCAAACGCCGCTTTGACTCTTTCGACGGGTTTCATCGTTTATTCCTTTCCGCTGTCCGAAGACGTTACAAGCTGCCTGTAATACAGATAATTTTCATAAGGAACGTCGGACGGAACGGTATGGTCGCAGGTGGGGATGTATCCCCCCCTTCCGGCCATAAACGGAACGATCCTCAGAACTTCCGCCCTAATCGCTTCTTTCGTTGACGCAAGGATCCTTTTATCGATCCCTCCCGACATGACAAGGCCGGGGTATTGTTTCGCGATGGCCACGACGTCGTTGCCTGCGGCCGCTTCGAAAGGACGCATGACGTTAAAGCCGGCCTTCATATACAGGGGGATAACCTCTCTGACACATCCGTCGGTATCGACTTCGGCGTGCATGAAGTCCTTCTGCCCGTTCCGCAGGCATTCGATCAGCTCCCTGTAATACGGGAACAGATACTCCTCGCACAGGGCGGGTGAGATCAAAAGCCCGTTTTTATAGGAAATGTCTTCGCCGATCAGAAACTTAAAGAAAGGGACTTTCTTCTGCACCCTGATAAGGCAGGTTTTGGCCAGATGCAGCCATGTGCGCATCATGTCCCGGACCATATCGGGCGTGTCGTAGAACGCGAAGCATGTTTTTCGGGACCCAGCATGGCTCTCAGATACATATAACCGCCTATGCATGCCGCTTCGCAGAGTTTTTCCCCGCGCCGGACTTTCTCCGCGGTTTCCTCACACTTCCGCTCAAACTTCACCCATCTTTCGGGCGTTTCGGGGTCCAGCTTCGGCCTGATACGGTCATACCAGTCTTCCGGACATTCGACCGGATGCTTTTTATAGAAGGGCATCACCTCTCCCCATCTCGCCTTCCCTTTGGGGAACTGCTCGATCGCTCCCGAAACCGTTCTCGTATAGATGTACCGCTCATCCGAACCGATCACTTCTTCTTTAAAAGCCGGGGATACCGGGATATCGATGCCCACGAGGTCGACCAGCCCTTCGGCATAAGGGTATTCGTCATACATAAAGCGCTCGCTGCTGCCGTCCCAGCCTTCTTTTTTCCAGCGGACCGCCGTCTCCGGGAAAATACCCCATTCCCTTCTCGGCAGTCTGTCCGGTTTTCCGAAAGTATATACGGCTTTTTCTCTTTCAACGGCATTCATGAGGTTTATCTCCCTTTCCTGCGGATCCCGTGACCGGACGCGGTTTTCGGTTCTATCCGTATCGTATCACAAACAGGACCCCGTGTCAATCATAAAAAAAGGCGGTTTATTATGCCGGAATATTACCTGAATTACGGGAACAACGAGATCCGATTCGACACCGGAACACACGCGTTTGCATATTATTTTTCCGGCAGGGGGCCGGTGCCGGAGGCGGTACTGACGCATGCGGCGGCGGGCGGACGTGAAATTCCGTTCTCCTCTCTTTCCTGCACGGGCTGTGAAGTAAAATATGCGGAGGACTCCGTGAAGCTGACGGCCGGTTACACGGATCCCTCCGGTTTGACGGTCGGCGTCTGTCTGGAGCTGAAGGCCGGAGCGGAAGGTTTTTCCGTCTTTACCGCGCCGGCCGGCAGCCCGGACGCACAGAAACCGGTTCTTTTCATGAGCGGGAAACTGAAGTGGGGATCCGACATGGAAAACTCCACCTTCGCGGTGTGCACGGAAAGGACCGGCGGTGGGTTCAGGACGGCAAGCGGCCCTGCCTCATCGACGGCGGACAACGCGCTGTTCGACAGGCTGACCGATTCCGCCGTGCTCTTCTCCGGTTACGGGCATTTGTCCCTGAACTATGACCGGGAAGAGGGGGATTATCGATTTTCGCTGGAAACCGCCGGGGACAGACCGTTTTCCCTGCGGATATCCGAACATTTTTACGCGGAGAAATTCCATATCCGCTACAGGCCTGTCAACAGGAAAAACTGTTTCCCCGCTCCGCCCGTCGGCTGGATGACGTGGTATGCCGTGAAATTCGACGCGTGCGAGCGGATCGTCCTTGAAAACACAAAATTCATCCGGGAGAAGCTCGCGGACTTCGGCGCAAACTGCGTCTGGGTGGACTGGGAATGGTATCACAGTAATTTAAACGGAACGGAAACGGACGGGTCGGATACGTTCAGGCCCAGCGCGGTCAAATATCCCCGGGGGCTGAAGGCGGTTTCGGATGAGATCAAAAAAAACGGGCTGATCCCGGTCCTGTGGATCGGAGCCACCAACGAGCCGCATAAAAACGAAATTCTCGAAGCGCGTCCGGAATGGGTCCTGTGCAATGAGCCGAGATGGTGCGGTCAGTGGTGGGTCGACATCAGTCATCCGGAGGTGGTGAAGGACTATATCCCGCGGGTGTTCGGGCAGATCCTCGGCTGGGGATTCGAAGCGATCAAATGGGACTGCCTTCCGGCCACGCTCGAAGTCGCGGACAGGCATCACGACCGGTTTTTCGATCCCGCCAAAAGCACCGAAGAGGCCTTCAGGGATGTTCTGAGGGCCGCCAGGGAGACCGTCGGGGAGAACACCTATATGATTTCCTGCTCGGGGGAGAACTACCGTTCGGTCACCGCGGGCATGGACTTTTTCGACGGTGCGCGGATCGGCGGCGACGTCTTCCGGTGGGAGGAATTTCTGAATTGCGCCGTGGACCGCCTGCGCAAATATCTGCCCTTCAACAACATAACGCTGCATACCGACCCCGATGTTGTCGTCCTGAGGGAGGAGTTCAACACCTATGACCAGGCGCGGTCGAGGGCCTGCTTCGTTTCGCTGCTCGGACTGCCGTATACGGTCGGCGACCATCTGCCGGACCTGCCGGAGGACCGCATCGAGCTGATCAGACGGACGATCCCGGTTTTGGACGCGCATCCGGCGGATATCTTCACGATCCTGCAATCGGGACCCGTCGAGATCCTGAACCTTGCCGTGTCGCGTCCGTTTGAGGCGTGGAATGCCGCCGGCGTCTTCAATATGTCGGGAGAGGAACAGCGGAAACACATCGATCTGAGCGGGGATCTGTATCTTGAGACATCCCGCGGCGAAGAATATCTCATCTATGAATACTGGAGCGGGAAATTCATCGGGATCACCGGTTCGGGATTTGATGTCCGTCTTTCCCCGTATGAAACGAAGGTTTTTTCCGTGCGCCGCAGGCTTTCACGGCCGCAGGTCGTCTCCACATCGAGGCACATAACCCAGGGGGGGACGGAACTGAAGGAAGTTCACTGGGACGAGGAATCCTGCGCGCTTTGCGGAAGGTCCGGTGTTGTCGGCGGAGACCCTTACTCGGTCGCCGTTTTCGTGCCCGGCGGGTATCTTCCGGATGAGGTGCGAAACAAACGATACGGATGCACGTTTGAGTCCGGTATTCTGCGGGCCGGATGGACCCCGGCGGAAAACGGAGAGGAGGACTGGAAGCTGTATATTAAAAGGCGGACCGGATGACGCTGTTCCGACCGTTTGATCATGCAAGCCGGACGGCACACGGTTTTTTAGATCCGCGGACAGACGGACAGAATAGACCGGGACGGCTGCGGGTTTCCCGCCGGTGTGAATACCGCGGATCCTTTTCAAATAAAACGGTAAAATAAACCAAACAGATCTTTTAACGATGAAAGGACGTATGGTTCCGGTGAAAAAAACGATTCTTTTTCTCCTTATCGGCGCGATGTTCTTCGTATCCGTGTCCTGCGCCGGAGCGGCCGATACCGGTCCCGCCGATGCCGGAAACACCGGTACCGTCACGGAGGCGGAAACGGAGGATCCCCTGAAAGACAGTCTGCCCGATGTCCGCTATGACGGCAGGATCTTCAAAATGTTCGTGCAGACGCATGCCCTCGGTTATTACAGCATCGAACAGCTGACCGGCGAGATCATCGACGACGCTGTCTACACCCGCAACATGAACGTTGAGGAGCGGTTTGACGCCGCGATCGAAACGATCGACGCCGACGGCGGCTGGGATGCGCGGATCAAGTTCATGAACAGCATACGGAATTCGGTTGCCGCCGGAGACAATGCCTACGATGTCGTCGCGCCCGAATATTATTACGGCGCGGAGCTGGTGCTCGAAGGACTTTATCTCGACCTTTACAAGCTGGAAAACCTCGATTTTACCCGCCCGTGGTGGACGGCCGGTTTCAACGAACAGGCCGAACTCTACGGAAAGCTGTTTGCGGGAGTCGGAACCCTTGCCCTTTCCCAGATAGACGGCGTGAATATTCTGTATTTCAACAAGGAACTGGCCGAAAATTACAACGCCGGCGATCTCTACGGTATGGTCAAAGACGGGACCTGGACCTACGACCGCTTCCTTGCAATCGTTGAGACAGCCCATTCCGATCTGGACGGCGACGGAAAGTTTACGGAAACCGACCAATACGGCTACACGCTCCAGACTCACGGACCGCGTTCCTTTGTCACAAACTTCAAACTCGATTACATCCGTATCGATGACGACGGAAATCCTCAGATCGTCTTCTACAGCGAACGCATGCTCGATGCTTTCGATAAAATCTACCGGCTTGTAAACGAAACGGACGCGGTTTATTACAATATCGATGCCGCCAAAATCATTCCCGTCTTTCGCGAAAGCCGCGCGCTGTTTATGACCCTCACCCTCGGTTATGTCCGGGAGCTGCGCGATATGGAGGTTGATTTCGGACTGCTTCCGATGCCGAAATACGACGACGGGCAGACCGAATACCGCGCCACACCCGTCGGCACCGACCTTTACAGCATTCCTTCCACCGCGGTCGACACCGAGTTCGTTTCGGTCATGCTCGAGGCGCTCAACGCCGAAACCTACCGCAGCGTATACCCCAAGTATTACGACATCGCGCTCAAGACCAAATCGTCACGTGACGAGGAGTCGGGCGAGATGCTCGATCTGATCTTCGATTCGCTCTATTACGACTTCGGCTTTATCAACGGCTCGAACATCTCCTATATAGCCGATTATTTCGGCAACAACATCTCCAACAAGGTCAAGGACTACGCGTCCTTCTGGGCAAAGAACGAGGCTCAGTATCAGCGCGACCTTGAGGAACTTACCGCCGTTTATCAGGCTATGGACTGAGGACCCGCTTTGTAAACAGACCGGGAAATTCAGTAAAACAAATAGAACACCCGAAAGAGCCGCATGCTGCGCGGTGATATGCTCCCTATATGTAAGACAATGAAAAACAAAAAACATTGTCAGCTATGAAGGGAGCATTGTTATGTCGAGAAAGAAAAAGATAAATCCGGATGTAATCAAAATAATATCTGATTG
>CAZVPD010000065.1:0-19061 GCA_964628455.1 uncultured Lachnospiraceae bacterium | reverse complement strand
TCGAGATCCCGAACGGCGCGTCATACTCCTCTTCGGCAAGCTGATTAAAGTCAATCCCTGCCTGACGCAGCATTTTACCAAGCTCACGGGTGGTCAATACCGCGTCGATGTCATAGTTTATTCCGTCCTGCTTCATCTCCTCACGTTTTGCCTCGAATTTTTTTGCTGTGCAGGGCATAATAGAAACACTGAAAATCTCTTCGGGGCTTTTTCCCGTTTTTTTCGCATAATAGCTTTTAGCCAGCGCCCCGAACATCTGCTGAGGTGATTTGCACGATGACAAATGGGGCAGCAGTTCCGGATAATACTGTTCGATAAAGTTGATCCATCCGGGGCTGCAGGACGTCAGCATCGGAAGGACTCCGCCCTCCCTGACTCTTTTCAGCAGTTCGTTTCCTTCCTCAATAATGGTCAGGTCAGCCGTGAAATCCGTGTCGAAAACTTTGTCAAAGCCCAATTCCCTTAAAGAAGCAACCAGTTTTCCGGTAACAATGCTTCCGGGTTCCAGACCGAACTCTTCTCCCAGAGAAACCCTTACCGCAGGAGCCGTCTGAACGACGACGGTTTTGGAGGGATCGTTGACCGCTTCCCATACCCTTTCGATGTCTTCTTTTTCCGTAATGGCCGCAACCGGGCAGACAGCGGAACACTGACCGCAGGCTACGCATGCCGTGTTGCCCAGATACATACCGAAAGCGGGTTTGACATTGACCGAATCCGATCTTCCGATGTAATCGAGGATCGCGAGTCCCTGTACCTGAGCGCACATCTGTATGCAGCGGCCGCATTTAATGCATTTATTCTGGTTCCGTTCGACAGACGGGCTTGACGTGTCGATTTCCTGCCGGATCAGAACGTTTGTGAACGGGCTTTCGCGAACCCCGATATCGGCGGAGATCTTCTGTAAAGAGCATTTGGTATTCCGCTTGCAGGCGATACAGTTCAGGTCATGATCGGCAAGCAGAAGTTCAATGATCACCTTTCTTGCCTGCCTGACTTTTGCGGTATTCGTGCGGATGACCATTCCTTCCTTCACTTCCGTCGCGCAGGAAGCCTGAAGGGTTTTTGATCCTTCCACTTCAACAACACAAACTCTGCAATTGGCTTTCACCTCCTGGTCGGGATGATAGCACAGGTTCGGAATGTTGATCCCGATTTCTTTTGCTGCATTTAAAATCGTTGTTTTTTCAGGTACGCTGACTTCCCTGTTGTTGATCTTTATATGGACCGTATTCATTTCAGCCTTCCTTCAGCGCCGGTGAAACGGCAGGTATTCTGTCTGTGAATTCTTCCCTGAAATATTCCAGTACTTTTTTGACGGCGGTCGGAGCCGCCTGCCCGAGTCCGCAGATGGAAGTCAGGCTGATCGTTTCGATCAGGATTTCCAGCAGCCGAAGATCGGATTCCACGGCAGTCCCGTCCGTAAATCTGTCAAGCAGAATCAGGATCTGCAGAAGTCCCTCCCGGCAGGGAGTACATTTCCCGCAGGATTCATGATGAAAAAACCGAATGATCCGTTTCAGAATATCAAGCACATCGATCCTGTCATCCATGACAATGACGGCTCCGGACCCGAAACTCAGATCGTATTTTTTCATTTCCTGATTATCCAGCCTGATATCGAGCATCCTTTCGGGTATTACGGGACCCGAAGCGCCTCCGAGCTGGATCATTTTGATTTTCCTGTTTTCCGGAACACCCATTCCGAGTTTTTCAACGATGTCCCTGAGCGATGTGCCCAGTTCGACTTCATACAGTCCGGGCTGTCTGATATTTCCGCTGAGGCAGACCAGTTTGGTTCCCGCGGAAGAGGGAGTGCCGATTTCCGAAAAGGCTTTCCCTCCCATATTCAAAATGTGCGGAATATTGCAGAAAGTCTCCACATTGTTGATTTGAGTCGGCTTGTTGTATAAACCGCAGACGGTCGGGAACGGCGGTTTGTAGGCAGCGCGCCCCGAACGGCCTTCAAGCGTAGCCAGCAGAGCAAACTCCTCTCCGCATACATAGGCGCCGGCCCCTTTATACACGTCCATATCGAAACTGAAACCCGAATCCAGAATGTTGTCACCGAGAAACCCCGCGCTTCTTGCCTGTTCCAGCGCGTTTTCAACCATTTCAGCCGCTCTGATGTATTCGCCGCGAATGAAAAAATACCCGTGACCGATGCCGGAAGCATACGCGCAGATGACGATCCCCTCAATGATCTGATGGGGGTCGTTTTCCATGAGATAACGGTCTTTGAAATTACCGGGTTCGCCTTCATCGGCATTGCAGACGATGTATTTGGGGAAGCCGTCCGCCAGGCTGACAGATTCCATTTTCAATCCGGTAGGGAAAGCGGCTCCTCCGCGCCCTTTTAAACCGGAAAGCTTTATTTCTTCTATAATCCCGTTTCCCTTCATACCCAAGGCTTTTTTCAACGCGCCGTAACCGCCGTCCCGGATATATTCTTCAACGGATGCGGGGTCGGCGACTCCGAAACGCCCTGTCAGTATTTTTTTTGTCCATTCATTGTTTTTCATCATTTTTCCTCCTATACAGGTCCAGGATAGATGAAATTTTTTCCGAAGTCAGATTTCCGTAAAGAGTTTCGCCGATCTGCATGACGGGCGCTTTGTCGCAGCAACCGAGGCAGGAGGAGAATTCAAGAGTGAAAATTCCGTCTTCGGTCGTCTGCCCCATTTTAATCCCGAGTTTTTTTTCGAGTTCGTTTACAACATGGACGGAGTCATTCACATAGCAGGGGACATCATCACAGACCCGTATGATATATCTGCCTCTGCTTTCGGCCGACAGCAGCGAATAGAATGAAGTGACGCTCGATATCCTGCTCAGCGGGATCCCTGTTTCCTCCGAAAATTCTTTCAGGTCGTCTTCTGTCAGATAATTGTATAAAGTGGTGTTCTGATATTCCAGCAGACTGCTGATCAGCCTGTCCGGCGTTCTGCCGTTTTTGTCCAGAATTTCTTTGATCTTCATTTGATACCCCCTTTAATAAACTATATCCTGCATTCGGCGCACGTTTTTGCCTGCCGGATCATAACCGAAACCGGGCCGTTTTTAATGGAATTAAAAATCCGTTCTTCGGAATATTCCCTGCAGCAGAAGAATTCTGTGATATTACCGATATTATAACATATTTTGAATGTCAATAGTATAATAAATAAAATAATTATTTATTTTTCAGACATCCGGCGAAAAGCGGACCGCAGAATAACATTTTTCCGCGTTTGCGGGAAGTGCGGTTCCTTTTTTTACGTATAGAGAGATGTTTTCGTGTTGTTTCGACTGATGTTTAAACATTTGCTTGCATAAAACTCCGAACTATGATATTCTTTTCCGGAAGGGTATCGGGCTTTTTCCGTTTGATCACAGAATCCGTGACCGGAAATCCCGGAGTTGTATTTTCAGTCCGGTCCCGGCGGCGGGTGGGCGCCCGGGCAGTGAAACAGACAAAAGCCGTGGTAAAATTCTGCCGTTTGACTATGAATAAAATCAATGACCGCATTCATCTGTCCCTCGCGTTATCCTATATTACGGATCAAAATATGTTTTATATATTCAGCCTTAAGGAGGAATTTTTATGCCCGACGCAAAAGACTTTTTCCGCGACAGAAAGTGGGGGGTATTCTTCCACTACCTGTATTCGCTGCAGAACAATCCGGCGTCGCCGAACAACGACGGCGCGGGGGAAACAAGCTGGGACAGCTGCGTAAACGACCTCGACGTGAACCTCGTCGCAAAGCAGCTGCACGACATAAACGCAGGTTATCTTATCTTCACCATCCACCAGCAGACCCGGTATATGATCGCCCCGAACGAAACGTTCAACCGTCTGACGGGATATAAAAACGGCGAAGCCTGTTCCGAACGCGACCTCATCGGAGACCTGTCCGGCGCGCTTGGGACATACGGCATCCCGCTGCTTCTGTATTTCACGGGTGACGGTCCGGCCAAAGACGAAAAATGCCGCGAAGCGATGGAAGCAGGCGTCTTCCCCGTGACCGACCGGTTTGTTTCGGCATGGTCGGCCGTGCTCGAGGAATACGCCGTCCGCTACGGCCGAAGGATCACGGGCTGGTGGATAGACGGCCTGTACGCGGGACTCGGCTACGACAATCCCGATAAAATGAAGCCTTTTCGCGACGCGGTCAAAAAGGGCAATCCGGACGCGCTCTTTTCGGCAAACTACCACGGCTGCTTCAAGGGCGGGAGCACAAAGCCTGTCGAAGGCGTCGGGGACGTCATCTTCGGCGATTTCTACCACGAGATCGCACCGCCGACCCCCTTCTGCGATTTTACCGCGGGAGAAGTCGTACAGTTCGACGCGTTCAGTCCGGCGCGCTTTATCGGCGGGGCGCAGTCCCACGTGCTCTCCTTTCTCGGGATGGCTCCCCACGCGGTCATGGTATACGACGGCTGGGGCAAACCCGGATGCAAATATTCGAAAGAATACCTGCGCAGCTACGTCGGCTGCGTAAACAGCCTTGAGGGCGTCGTGTCGGTCGACGCCTGCCTGCACCGCGGCGGAAGGATCGACCCCGTCCAGTATGAAGCGCTGCTCGCGCTGCGCGGCCTGCGAAAACAGGCGGGCGGTGAATGATATGAAGGATCCGAATTTTATTCCTTTCGGCGCGCAGTATTACCGCGCGCCGACCCCCCATCCTTCCGAATGGGAAAAAGACATCAGAAACATCGCGGACTGCGGATTCAATACGATCAAAATATGGGCTCAGTGGAGAACAAACAGCCCGTCGAAGGACACGTATGATTTTTCGGACCTCGATGAACTCCTGAGGCTGTCGGGCAGATACGGGCTCAGGGTGATCATCAACATCATCCTCGACGCCGCCCCCGTCTGGTTCTACAGGATGTACCCCGAATCGGTCATGGTCACAGCCTCCGGGACCCGCCTGATGCCGCAGGCAACGGGATACAGGCAGGCCGGAGGCGCTCCGGGACCGTGCTATCATCATCCGGGAGCGCAGAAATGCAAGAACGATTTTGTTCTGGCATTGGCCGAACGCTATAAAGACAGCGAAACGCTGTACTGCTGGGACCTGTGGAACGAGCCCGAACTGACCTGCGGCATAGCGCGCGAAGCGGACGAAAAGCAGATGGTCTGCTACTGCGGCTGTTCGCAGGCCGGATTCAAAGAATGGCTGCGGGAACAATACGGGACGATCGAAAAGCTCAACGGCGTCTGGCAGCGCAGTTATCTGTCCTTTGACGACGTCGAGGCGCCCCGCTGCAGGCAGGTTTTCCGCGACATGACCGACTGGCGCGAATACCATGCCGATTCGCTTGTCCTGGACCTGAAAAACCGCGCGGAAAGCGTGAAAAGGCATGACAAAAAGCATCCCGTCATGATCCATACGGTGCCCCCGCCGTATTTCAACATGATAAACTGCTGCTGCGACGATTATAAAATGGCCAAACAGTGCGACCTGTTCGGAAACAGCATCGGCAGCGCCCCTTTCCCGGCAAAGCTTTCGGTCTGCAGCGCGAAAAACAAGACGGTCATCAACGCCGAGATCCACGCCATGGGCGGGGACACGTATAACCGTCCGGGGATCCCCTCCTACAACGAATTCAAAAGACACATCTTCATACCGTTTGCCGCGGGCATCAAAGGATTTTTATTCTGGCAGTACCGGCCCGAAACACTCGGCCTCGAGAGCCCCGCATGGGGACTGACGGACCCGGAGGGCCATTCTTCCGCAGCGCTCGTTTGCGCCGTCAGAATAAACAACCTCATTCAAAACAACATAAAGCTGTTCGCCGGGTGCAGACCGCTTAAAAGCAGAATTGCGGTCATCAAGGACAGCGACAACGAGGTCTTCTCCTGGTGCGCGGGCGGAACGCCCGAAAAATACCATAAGTCGCTTTTCGGCGCGTTCGAACTGTTCCACAACGCGAATCTCGACGCCGATATCCTTACCGAAAGGCAGCTTTGCGAAGAAGGACCCGCAGACTACAGCCTGATCTGGTATCCGTTTCCGTATTATATGAAAGCGGAAATTGCCGGACTCCTGAAAAAGTGGGTATACGAAGGCGGAACGCTGATCGCCGAATGCTTTTTCGGCGGGTATAAAGCCGAGGACGGACTTCATTCGGCCGTCCTGCCCGGTTACGGATTCGACGCCGTTTTCGGCGCGCGGGAAGAGAGCGCGGTCACCGCTTCGGTCTTCAAAGCCGCTTACGGCGGGAACCGGAGCATCGAAGAACAGGCGTCTCCGGTCATCCGGATAAAAACAGACCTTTCCGAGAGCAGCATGGACGGATATTTTTTCTGCGAGTCGCTGACCGCCGGCGAAGGCCGGGTTATAGGCACTTACGAGAATATGAACACCGCGGCGGTCATGAACACATACGGAAAAGGCAGGGCCGTATGGACGGGTTCGCTGATCGGAGCGGGTTACCATACCACGCATAATCCCGCCAATGCCGAATTCGCCGCGAAGATCGCCGCAGCGGCCGGCATCACGCCGTACGTCCGGGCCGATATCCCCGGGATCCGGTGCGACATCCTGACATCTGAAGACGAAGCGGTCCTGATCGTCGTGAACAACAATCCTGCGGCACACGAAACGACTATAGCTATCGGCGGCGTGTCCGGAACCTTTGCCTCGGCCGAATGCCTCGAGAGCGGAGATCTCTGTCCCGTCGCCGGAAACACGCTGCGCCTTCATACCGAACCCCGGGGCGTGCGCATTCTGAAGCTGAAAAAACAAGGACAGGTGTAAACCTGTCCTTGTCCGCTGCCGCGCGGTCAGTCTTCGGAAAATTCCATGTCTATATCGCCGTTGGACGTGATGACGGTGATTTTTTTATCCCCGCTCTTCATGCTTTCGGGCAGATTGTTTTTACCGTTGGACGTCCTCGACGAAACCGAATATCCGGAAAGGCTTCCGGGGATCTCACCCCTGACGCTGCCGTTGGAGGTCCTGAGATACAGTTCCGTGCCGAACCCGATACCGCCGACTTCGATCCTGCCGTTTGAGGTTTGCAAATCGATCCTGCCGCCGGAATCGAACGAAAACGCGCTGACGGTGCTGTTTGAGGTTTCGGCTTCGGCGTTCATGCACGAGATTTTTTCCAGAATGATTTTTCCGTTGGACGTACGGCAGACGAGATCGCCGCCGATAACGCCGTCCGACACATCGATGCTGCCGTTGGATGTGACAAAACCGACGCTTCCGGATGTCCCGATTTTTTCGGCATCGATCCTGCCGTTTGACGTGCGGATATCCACATCGGAGGCGTTTATATCCAGAACGGAGACGTGATTGTTGCTCGTTTTGACCGTAAGGCTGCCCGCAAAGTCCGCGGGGACCGAAAGGGAGAGTGTTTTCTTTTCGAAGTCCATGCTGAAAAAGCCGTCGTACCATTTGCGGGTGCTCTTTTTGACGATCAGGAGCGATCCGCCGCCGTCCGTGATCTCATAATGGTTTTTTTCGTTTTCCCGATAGGTCATGTGAAAACTGCCGTCCCGCGAGGCCTCGATCTCGACATCGGTGTTCGCGTCTTCGACCGAAATCGAAACGAGCTTTTTTTCCGTTTCATAGGTTTTTTCCGTGTATTTTCCCCCGGTGCCGAGATTGCCGGGATTGAAACCCGCCATCGCGAAGCCTCCCGTCAAGAGCAGAAGACCGGCAACCAGCAGGACGGCGGCGATGACGTATATTTTATTCGTTTTCATTGCTTTCCCCTCTCTTTTCGATAAACAGCGACTTTACTTTGCGGATGACGGTTGCCGTGAAGCGGATCAGGGCGCGTATGATCAGCCAGACGGGTTTGACCATAAACAGCGTCAGGGCGCCGCAGATCAGCGCAAGCCCGACCGCGCTCAGTCCCGAAGCCGCGGACTGCATGAACAGCATCGCGAGTCCCGATACGATGCCCGCGGCGCAGGCCGCTCCGAGCGCGACGACCACCGCGCAGAGCGAAACGATGACGGCCCAGACGGTACAATAGACCGCGATCAGCACGGAAACAAAAGCCATGAGCAGCGGGAACCACAGCGGAAAACCGAGAATGACGAGGACCAGCCACAAAACTTTGTTTGACGCCTTGTTTTTGCTTTCGCCGATCTTCGCCTTCATCAGCGCGGGGATCGACATATCATACATGATGCTGCTTGCGATCCCGCCGGGGTCCCCGAGCGCGGCGACCGCGTCTTCTTCGGACATGCCCTCTTCCATGCGGTCATCGATGATCTCCGCGTAATAGGAAAGCGATTTATCGATCTCCTGTTTCGGAAGGGACGACAGTTTCGCGGACAAACCGCCCAGAAATTCCTGTTTAGTCATCTGACGCACTCTCCTTCTGCGATATGATAAAGTTATACACCGCCATAACCTCTTTCCATTCTTCTTTGAAGGATTCGACCTTCCGTTTTCCCTGTTCCGTGATCCTGTAATACTTGCGCAGCCTGCTGTTGTGCTCAACGGAATACACGGTCAGCAGTTCCGCCGCTTCAAGCCGTTTGAGTATCGGATACAGGGTGGACTCCGATATCTCTATGCAGGAACCGATGTCTTTGATGAGCCGATATCCGTACGAGTCTCCCTTTTCCAGAACGGCCAGCACGCAGGCCTCGAGAAATCCCCTTTTTAACTGAATGTCCAAATGAACACCTCCTGTCACACAATACTATATCACGCATAGTATGATATGTCAAGGGGTATGGCAAAAATATTTTTATTTTTTAAAAAACGCGCGGAAGCGGGATCCCGGGACCGCGGTCCGTTCCCATAAAAAGGACCCCGCAAAAGCGGGATCCTGTTATCACAGTCAGCGGATATAATACTGTTTGTCGAGCCACGCGACCCGGCCCTTCATCCAGGTCTTCAGATATCCGACCTCCTCTTCGTAGGTATAGAGGGAAAGGTCCCCCCTGAGGTCGGACCTGAGGAGGGCGTCCGGCCAGCGTTTGTGGCTGAGCTTCTGCGATCCGGAGATATGATCCGCAAGGATGTCCACGCTTCCGATCAGCCGGTCAAAGACGCCTTCGTCACGCATGGCGGTCCACATTTCGCGGACCTGCCGCGCGAAGGCAGGATTTTTGAGCAGAACGGCATACCAGGGCGCTTCGGTGACGTGAAAGCCTTCGGGGCTCACGCCCGTCGCGGTGGAATTCTGATTGCCCATGCAGGTGTCGTAATCCCACGGGGGACCCATGGCCAGCTTTCCCTCTTCATTCAGGTAACACCAGCAGCTTGTCGTAAAGTTGCTGTCGTAATTTTTCGTGAATTCGTTGATGACATACCACTTCGCAAAGGAATCGGCGTCGATGTGATCCCGGTATGCTTCCGGATCGGACATGCTTTTTTCCGCCCTGTCGATCAGGACCTTGAGCGCCTGTTTATCGTCTTCGGTGACGTATTCGGGGTCGGTCCCCTTGTAATCGTCGATCATCAGGTGCATTCCGGACGCGGCGATCACGCACTTCGAACAGTCCCCGTGGCGGTAGGGCATCTCGATCTCAAAGAGGGTGCCCATGCCGTCCTTTATATCGAGGCGCTCTTCGTGGATCTGAATTTTTTCGGACAGCACATACAAGCCGTTGTATTTCCCGTCGAAAAACACGTCGCAGAACCGCACCTCGACGGCGCCGCGCAGGCCCGTCTCCACGGCAAGATTCAGGATCATATAGTTGCGCAGCAGCGTCTTGTCGCTGTAGGTGGTGATCAGCACCCAGTTTCGCGCCGCCCCCATGCCGAGGACGGCCGTTTTATATCCGAATTTCAGATTATAAGGTTTCTGCTCGAACGACCACGAATAGTTGCCTCTCCCTCTGACGGTCAGCGGCTGTTCGTATACGTTCTGACTCCCGTCGGGCGAGACGAGGGTGAACGTTCCGGGGACCCAGGTCTCTTTGCCCACCGAACCCATCGAACCGCTGTCGGGCGCTATATAAAGGGCGGGCAGATTCGTGAGCAGCGGATATTCCGCTTTGGTTTTATCGGATACGGTTTTGGGAGGGGCGGTCTCCTCGGGTTCGGCCGTCCCTTCGGCGGCCGTCGTTTCCTCCGCCGTATCCGTTGTGACAACGGCGGTTTCAGCTTCCGCGGCGTCGCCGGCTTCCACGGCGTCGCCGGCTTCCACGGCGTCGCCGCACGACGACAGCAGCAGCATCAGCGTTATGATAAGCAGAACCGGTTTCGTTTTCATCTGATCAGACACCCTCCGAAAAAAAATTATTTTTTTATATTATTGCCGAACCGAAAGCCGTTATTTTACGACTAAACGTGTATAAGCGGCAAAGTGAGGTGACGGTATGGTTTTCCCGAAGGAAAGCGGCGCAGAGGGTATCCTGATCAGCAAAGCTCAGTCGGGAAACCGTGAAGCTTTCGAAACATTGCTGAACCGCTACCTGAAAATCATTTACAATTACACCGCCTCGCGCATCAGCTCCGACGAAGACAGAAAAGACATCGTGCAGGAAACCATGCTGTCAGTCTGGACGGCGATCAAAAGCTTTGACGGCAACTCGACCTTCAGAACATGGGTCCTGGGCATAACCAGGCGGAAAATCGCGGATTTCTACCGTCTTTCCTATCGTACTCCGTCCGTTTCCATAACAGACTTCGAGGATACGCTCATCGCAGACGACGATTATGACGCTGTACTGGACAAAACCGTTACGGACAGCGCGCTGCCGGTGCTGAATGAAGCGGAGAAAGAGCTGGTGTTCCTTGTTTTCGGCGCGGAACTCAGCTACGGCGAAATCTCGGAGCTGACGGGCCTTCCCGTCGGCACGATCAAGAGCAGGATGTCCGCCGTCAAAGCAAAACTGAGAAAAAAAATCGAAGGAGAGTGATTTTTACGGACTGCGAAAAGATACGGGATATGCTTCCCGACTACATCAGCCGCCGGCTTGCGGAAAGCGAAAACACGACTGTCATCAGGCACCTCGCGTCCTGCCGGGACTGCAGGGAGGAAACCGCACTGCTTATCGCGATAAAAAAATCGGTCTCCGAAATTCAGGAAGAAGTGCCTGAGGATATCCGGGCTTCGGCTTTCGATAAACTGGGTCAAAGGACGCAGATCGATGAAATTATCAGCAGCGGATCGGTCTTTATGGCTTTCGACATCCTGCGTTACGCGTTTTCGGAAGCAGGCAGCGCCGTCCGGCTTGCGTGCCGGATATGAAAATATAAAGAATATAAAAATACGGTCCCGTGCCGCGTACGGGCGCGGTCCCTGTTTTAATAAAAATATCAAATAAAATTTATGATCCGGAGGAAAAAATCATGTCAGACCAAATACCGACAAAAGAAATAGGGGAACTCCTCGAGGAAGTTTCCACCAAAGTGCCGAAACTGATCCACGGCATCATCGAATCGCTCTATTCGGCGGAAGCCGGCAAAAACATGGGACAGGCGGTCGGAAACCTGTATAAAGAACTGGTCGAGTCGGGGATCCCGCAGGAGGAAGCGCTGAAAATGGCAAAGGATTATATGCTTTCGCTCAAGGACGTTTCGGGCAGCTTCGCCAATCTCCACCATTAAACGGTATCGGGGGCGGTAAAGAGAATGAATATCGTTTACATCCTTTGGTTTATCCTGAAATGCCTGCTTTTCCTGATCTTTCTGCCCTTTATCGCTTTATGGCTGCTTGCCGTTTATCTGCGGTACAGGTTTATTCTGATTCAAAACCTCGTGAAGGCCGGTATGCCGCGGGAGACAGCCCGCCTGATCGCACGGGAAACCGGGCCGGGCAAACTGATCGGATCCGGAATTTTCGGCGCTCCAAAAAAAGAAGCCGCAAAAATCAGCTGACGCCGAGCGTGAACTTCCACGAACAGCTGCACGATTCATCCGTGCAGTCGGGCCAGCAGCTGATCGCTTCGCATCCGATGCGGTCGTCGATCGTTTTGGCGAAATTCGTATACTCGATGATGCCCACGGATTTACAGGGATGGTATGCCATCCCTTTTCTTTTTCTGGCACTCTGAACGCGGCAGTCGAGTGTCCTGAAAATCAGCGTGTTCCCTTCGGAAATCATTTCATACCGGTTGAGGTTCGCGTACAGCCGGTATTCGAGCGCCTGCTTCAGACCTTCGATCCCGGCTTGTTCGGGCAGCTGCAGAAATTCTTTGATCCTTTTGGCTTCAATCACCGTAAAGATCCGCCATGCGTTCTTATCGTGTTCGATCGCTTCATCCATGCCGTATTTCGCCTCGACCGACTGGAACCAGACTCCGTCCAGCGCAAGCCAGTTTCTTGAGTAGATGTCAATCAGCTTTAACAGATCCGCTTTATCCAGCTGTTCGATTACTTTATTTGCCATAAGAACCGCCTTTATCCATAAATCTGAAATTGACCCTATTTTAACACAAAGCCGAAACCTTGTCAACAGAAACGGGGTATGTTTTACAGGGCATTCCCGAAAAGTCCTACGGACGGACCGCAGAATTTCACATACGGTTTTATCCCAGTGTCCGGAATTTCGAATCCCGGGTCACCCGGACCCGGCGGGCGGCCTGCCCGTCATTTTCAGGATCAGCTTTGTAAGGGACTCCGCAAAACGGCTGTCATCTTCAGCCGTGCGTTTGCGGGGCCCTTTCCCATGGTTTTTCGCCGAAGCGCGGCGCGCCTCCTTCGACCTGTGCCTTTCGGACAGCAGCCCGCCGATGTTTTCGTCCGTATAGATCATCCCGCCGGGATGGATCGCATACGCTCTCCGGCTGAGCGCCATCGCCGCGACGCCGTAATCCTGCGTGACAGCGATGTCGCCGGGTGCGAGCCTGTTCACAAGCGCGAAATCCACGCTGTCCGCTCCGGCTCCGATGACGACGGCTTCGGCATAATCCGGATCGTATACATGGTTCGTGTCATACAGCAGCACGACCCCGATCTTAAAAAAGCGGGCGATCGCTTCGGTCTCGCGCACGACCGGACACGCGTCCCCGTCGATGTAAATTGTCACGGCCGCCTCATCTCCGCGCGCCTCGGGCGCAGCACGGGGGAGGCGAAATAGACCCACCCGCTCAGAAGCTGAAAGACCACGGCGCCGGCGAGCAGACAGACAGCCGGCACATCGGCGATCAGATAGCCTGTCAGCGTGGCGGCCGCCGCGGTCCCTGCCGTCGTCAAAATCAACCGCCACGCATGATAGCTCCCGGCGATCTCATAGCCGACCACCTGATACAGAAGAGTCGGGACGGCATAATCGAAAACGATCTTCCCCATGCAGACGATAAAATAAAGGACGACAAACAGGGTTTCGCCGCCCGCGTCGATCAGGGCAAAGACCGCCATCACCGCGCTTGAGGCCAGGCACAGGATCCTGCCGTCGATCCTTTTCGAAAACGCGGCGAAAAAGAGGCTGCCCGATAGGTTTGCGGCCGACAGCGCGATGACCAGGACGGCCGTGGACGACTGCGAAAACTTACCGCCCGCGATCGCGATCACGGCGGTCATGCCGATCACCCCCGCAGACAGGCCGCGCATGAAGTTCGCCGGGATCAGCCGCCGGAAAACGGGCAGCCTGAGCAGCTGAAGGACGTTCACCGCTTTCGGAGAACGGCCGTCCCGGACCTCAGGCGGACCGCCCGTGTCCCTCAGGGTACGGTTGACCAGCGCGGCGGCCGCGGTCAGCACCGCGGCGGCGATAAATCCGCCGGTCATCACGGGATAAAACGGAAAAGCATCAAACAAACAGGAAAGCAAAGCGCTCGAAAGGATCCCGAAGACGCCCGAGATGACCCCGTCGGCGGCGGCGAGCCTGCCGTAATTTTCGATCTCGATGATCCTGTACGGGAGCTTGTATTCGAACACGGTGCGCAGCGCTATGAAAAACGACTGCACCGTCCCCAAAATCAGCACGGTCCAGAATGTCACGGCCGGGGAGCCCGTGAAAAAAAGGCACAGGGGGACAAAACCGAGATACAGGCCGGCCACGGGCAGCATCAGGCGGGTGATGATGCCCGTTATATTCTTCTTTCTGTCCGCCATGCCCGAAAAGAACATCGAGGTCAGAACATTGACGGCATTGAGAACGGTCGTGTAGACGCCGACGGCACCGCTGCCGATCCCCTGACGCATCAGGAAGGTCTGAATGACCGTTCCGCCGAAAAAGAGGACCGCCGTCGCATACAGCGCGTTTCTGAGCCAGAACTTTATATAATTCGACATCGCGTAAACCCCGTTCGGAACACATTTCTATCATCATACTCCGCTTTTGCCCATAAGTCAAGCAGGCGGGCAACAATTTGTCCGTGTGCACCTGTCACGTTCGTCCGCCGGGTAAATACCGCCGGCAAACCCGCTTGAAACATGCTTTTCCCGCCCCCGCGGAATGTTTCTTTTATGCATTTTTCACATTATCTCTTGATTTTAACCTCATTCGGTGATATACTGTAAACAGAAGGACTTTACGATTTTTTGACGTTTATGACAGGATGGTGAATGCTGTGAAACTGCTTGCTGCCGTCCGCGGCAAACTCGGCGATGTCGCCGTTGCGATCACCCGCTTTCCGGGAACTTTTCTTATCCTCCTGGCCCTTGCCGTACTGATGTCCGTAAGCATCGAAACAAACGAAGACTACGGCACCGAAATGCTCTCCCTTGCGTTTGCCGCATTCTGCTTTCTCGCCGCGCAGGTGCTCTCCGAGCGCGCGGGCGGCAAATTTCCCATAAGGATCCTGCTGTACGCCGCCGCCGCCGCACTCGCGGCCGGCCACTACCTTCTTATCCGCGGCGCCGCGGATATCGACACCGTCATCGCGGTCAACACGGCGACGGGTGTTTTTGCCCTTTTTATCGCATTTATCTGGATCCCTTCGTTCAGGGGGAACGCGGATTTCAACGTCGTTTTTATCAGCGTCTTCAAAGCGCTCTTCACGGCGGCGTTCTATACGGGGATCCTGTTCGGCGGCATCTCCCTGATCCTGGTCGCGGTCGACACCCTGCTCTTCAACCTCGGCGAAACTTTCTTCGAACACACGGCCGTCTACATCTGGCTCGTCTGGGCTCCGATGCTCTTCCTTTCCCTCATCCCGGTCTTCCGCAAAGACGACCCGGAAAACGAAAAAGTAAAAAAAGCTTCCGCATACCCGAAATTCCTGGAAGTGGTGCTTTCCTATATCCTGGTCCCGCTGGCATCGGCCTACACCCTCGTGCTGCTTGCCTACATCATCAAAACCGCCGTCGCCGGCAGCTGGAACGACAACCTGCTTGAACCGCTGCTGCTTTCCTACTGTATCGCGGTGCTTATCCTCTACATCCTGGTGAGCAGGCTCGATAACCGCTTCACCCTGTTCTTCAGGAAATTCTTCCCGATATTCCTGACTTTTATCGCTTTCTTCCAGATCGTTTCCTCCGCGATCACCGTCAGTACCCTCGGCATCGTGCACGGGAGGTATTTCGTGCTGATGTTCGGGCTATACGCGGTGATCTGCGGCATTCTGCTCTTCATGCTCCCCGTCCGTAAAAACGGGATCACGGCCGTGCTGGCCGTCTGCTTCGCCCTGGTCTGCATCCTGCCCTTTGCAGGAGCGTTCCCGGTGAGCTTCGCAAGCCAGAAGTCCGTGCTCCGGGACACGCTTGAGAGAAACAATATGCTTTCGGGCGACACAGTCACCCCGAATCCCGACATACCCGAAGAAGACAAACTCGCCGTCAGCACCTCCGTCCTGTATCTGTCAAACATCGGCAGAGGCAACCTGCCCTCCTACATCCCCGCGGACTACGCAAATTACGACGTTTTCGAAAAGGCTTTCGGTTTTAAGCCGGAGCACGCTTTCACTCCGGGGATCCAGACCGAAAAATATTACGAACTGAGCAGGGGAGAACTCTTTCCGGTCGCCGGCTACGATTCCATGTGCCTGATCGACTTCGGTCTGCCCGACACGAGGACCGCCGCGGAATACGGCAAAGCGGAGATCGGAGGCAGGACCTATACGGTCTCCCTCGACATCAAAGGTATGACGGGAACGCTGAAGATCACGGACGACGGCGGCGGCGAACTGATCGCCGTCCCGATCGGCGAGCTGTTCGACAGGATCGCCCTTGTCACACCCTCCAGCGAGAAAGCGGCCGTGACCGCCGAAATGATGACCTTCGACTACGAGAGCGACGCCGTCCGTCTGCGCATCATCGTCAGCAGCGCGAACATCTACTCGTCTTCGTTCGAAACCTCGAGCTGGCTCAGCGGTTTTCTTCTGTTCTCGCTGAAATAAGCCGCCGCTTCAGCCTGTCCGGCGGGGCGACTCCTCAATATTTACGCCCCGCGGGTTTAACCGAAAGGGAGCGGAACGGATTCCGCTCCCTCAGGTTTTGCCTTCACCGATTGCTGTTGCAATTCCGCGCCTTCCGTGCTATACTGAACGTAACCGGAGGAGTATCAGTTATGGATGTCCGCTACAGCGATTTTATGACCGGGGACAACGCCGCCGACACGGCGGCAGCCCTCGCTTACTGCAGGCAAAAAGGCGCGGCGCGCCTTTCCTATGACCGGGGAGAATATCATTTCACCTCGGACTGCGCGGCCGAACGCACGCTCTGCATCTCAAACCACGGGTATAACGGCCTCAAGCGCATCGCCTTTCTGCTGGAGGATATGCGGGACTTCACCCTCGACGGCGGGGGGAGCACTTTCGTCATCGACAGCCTGATGCTGCCCTTCGCCCTGCTGCGCTCGAAGAACATCAGGCTTCTGAATTTCACCCTCATCGTGACCGACACCTACAATCCGGAGGGAACGGTCGCCGCCGCGGGAGACGGCGTTTCCGCTCCGGGCGATGTCTGCGACATCCGCATAGACTATTCTTCGGGCCTTTATCTGCTCGGAAAGACCCTCTGCACAGACGTGGACGGCATGGTCAACAGACTCTTCATGAACGTCGAGTTCGACCCGGCGACCGGAGAGATCGCAGGGGGAACGGCGGACAACACCCTCGGCATCGGCTGGGAGGAGACGGAGAAAGAACTGCTGCCCGGCAATATCCTGCGCGTTCACGGCGTGAAGCGCCGCCCCGAACCGGGCGCCGTCATCGTGTGGCTGGGATGCATGCGCCGCAGCGCCGGCATCTTCGTGTGCGGCTGCAGCGATGTCGTGATTGACAGTGCCGAACTGCGCAGCTGCATCGGCATGGGGCTGATCGCGCAGGCCAGCGAGAACATCACCGTCACCCGCATGCGCGTGACCCCGCCCGAAGGCAGGCATTATTCGCTCAACGGCGACGCGGTGCACTTTGTCGCCTGCAGCGGCCTGATCCGTGTGGAGGACTGCCTCTTCGAGAACCAGCTGGACGACGCCCTCAACGTCCACGGGATCTACACCAAAATCATCCGGTCGGACGGCGCCTGCACGCTGACGAAGTTCATGCACGCCGAAAGCTCGGGCATCGAACTCTTCGGACAGGGGGACAGGGTCGCCTTCCTCGATCCGAAAAGCCTGCTGCCGAAATCGTTTTCGTCCGTCAGAGAAGCCGTGCCGCTGAACACGTCGGTCATCAGGCTCGTTTTCGAGGACGGGGCGGTCCCGCTGCCCGGTGACCTGATCGAAAACCTCACGCGCAGTCCGGACGTCCTCTTCCGCCGCTGCACCGTCCGCAACAACCGCGCCAGGGGCATGCTGCTCGCTGCGCGGGGGAAGATACGGATCGAAGACTGCCTTTTCCATACGGCGGGAGCCGCGGCGCTTTTTGAAGCCGACGGCGAATACTGGTACGAGTCGGGCGGCACGACCGACGCCGTCTTCACGGGCAACGTCTTCGACCGCTGCCGCCACGGGCTGTGGGGGTCGGCCGTCCTGGAGGTCGTGCCCCGCAGGGCCTCCGAAGAGGGCAGGTATTACCATAAGCGCATCACCGCAGAGAACAACGAATTCAGGGGCAGCACCGTCCCGCCTCTTCTTGCCGACAATGTCGAAACGGTCGTCTTCCGCCGGAACCGCTTTACGGACGGGGCCTGCGGTAAAGCCGTTTACGTCCGGTGCGGCACCGTCACCGAAGATTAAAACAGCCGCTGTTTTGATTCTATATAAAAACCCGAAAGGAGATACGTCATGGGAGACAAAAATCCGAACAAACCCGCGCAGAAGAAAAAACCGGCCGTAAAACCCGCGGCGCCCGCGGCCGCACCCGCAAAGACACAGGCCCCGGCAGCCGCGCCCGCAAAGAAGCCGAAATAACAAAGCGCATAAAAAAAGCGCTTTAAAAAAGGCGGAGAGATCCGCCTTTTTCTATGTCCGCAGGACTGCGGGAGGGGATCATCCGGCGTATCCGGCAAGAATCCCCTCGATGTCGGCGTAATAGCTTTCGTTCTCCCACTTCATATTGATCTCAAGACCGTTCATTTCGGCAACATAGGTCACGTCTTTGATCACGATCCTGACGTCCGCGGTCTCCGGATCCGAGCTGAAAGCCTCGAGGGTGATCTCCTCGCCCGGCTCGATGCCGTAAATATCGGAATATCCCGTCTCCTCCGTCGCAAGCGCGCAGGGCTTCCCTTCGCTGTTGATGTTGACCACCGTCCAGCCTATGATCTTGAGCTGCCTGTCGGAGACGTTTTTCAGCGTGACCGTTACAGTCGGACCGGCTCCGACCGCCATGTTCCCGACCCCCGTGAAAGCACCCGCGCTTATGACCTCCACGGGGCTTTTCCCCTGTCCGATGATCTCCTCCATCGGCATCACGCCCTCGGGGAGCCGGTTAAAGAGGCCTGCGATCATGCCGCATCCGGACAGAAGCAGGACAATGGACGCGGCGGTCACCGCCGCAGCCGTTTTTTTTAGCAGATCCATAAAAATCTCCCTTTCGTATTTGATAAAATGCCGGCTTTCAAGGTCATTCGACCTTATGTCCGCAGTTTTCACAGAAGCGCGTGCCGGTGAGTTTCGCACCGCAGTATCGGCAGAACGCTTTCTTATACACGGGCGGCGGCTGCTCCGCCGGCGGAGGGGACTGTTCCGGAGGACGGTATTGTTCAGCATAACGGGTTTGCGCCGACGGGCGGGTCTGTTCCGGCGGACGGGGTTGCGCCGGCGGCGGGCTGTAATACGAAGCCTGCGCCGGACGCTTCTTTTTTCTCCTTCGCAGAACGGCAATG
>CAZVPD010000064.1:17649-19139 GCA_964628455.1 uncultured Lachnospiraceae bacterium | reverse complement strand
GGAATAAAACAGACAAAAGAGGAACACGGATATGCCCCCCATGAAAATACCGAAACGGATCACCACGGCGCTGATCAATTCGCTCAGCGCCGGCGTTACACCGCGCATCGGCCTCGAATACATCGCGGTCGGCCGCAAAAGGGAAATCGAAACGCTGCTTTCGGACCTTTCCAACATCGGGGAGGGCGGAGCGGTCTTCCGCTTTATCGTCGGGCGTTACGGGAGCGGTAAAAGCTTTCTTCTGCAGATCATACGCAATTACGCGATGGAGAGGGGATACGTCGTGACAGACGCGGACCTTTCGCCCGAGAGGAAGCTGGTCGGAGGCAGCGGCAGCGGTCTTGCCACCTACCGCGAACTCCTGAGGAACATGTCCTCGGGCGTGCGGCCCGACGGGGGCGCCCTGCCCGCTCTGCTCGAAAAATGGATCGGCGGTATTGTCACGCAGGTCATGCAGGAAACGGGACTGCCGGCCGATTCGCCGGACCTCACGCCGAAAGTGGAGCTGAGCATCCGGAAGACCATCACGGCGACCGACACGCTGGTTCACGGATTTGACTTTTCGATGATCCTGCTCGCCTACTGGAGGGGCTGGAACGAGGGCAACGACGAACTGAAGAGTTCGGCCATGAAATGGCTTCGGGGGGAATACAACACAAAAACCGACGCCTACGCCGAACTGGGCGTACGCAACATCATCACCGACGAAACATGGTTCGATTACCTCAAGCTCCTCTCCGCCTTCATCTCCCTTCTGGGCTGCAAGGGCTTTGTCGTCCTGCTGGACGAAGGCGTGAACCTGTATAAGATCTCAAACACGATCTCCAGAAACAACAACTATGAAAAACTGCTGAACATGTTCAACGACGCCATGCAGGGCAAGGTGTCGGGCATGGGCATCTACATGTGCGGGACCCCCCAGTTCGTGGAGGATATGCGCAGGGGGCTATTCAGCTACGAGGCGCTGAGGACCCGCCTTTCCGCCAGCCGCTTTATGAAGGACGGGATGAAGGATATGCAGGGGCCGCTGATGTATCTCGACAAGCTGACCGCGGAAGAGCTGTTTGTTCTGCTTAAAAAGGTCGGGGACCTGCACAGGCAGCAGTTTGACTGCCGTTTCACGCTGTCCGACGAAGAGCTTCTTTCGTTCATGCAGATCGTCGCGAACAGGCTCGGGGCGGACGAACTGCTGACCCCGCGCGAGGTCATCAGGGACTACATAGGCATCCTCAACTATATGCATCAGAATCCCGGGTCCTCCTTTCCCGATCTGATCGGAGCCGGAGACCTGTTTAAAAAACAGCCTTCCGGAAGCGAGACCGACGAAGAAGAAGCTGCGGAGTTCACGCTGTGAGCGGGGTCTTTTCGCGGCTTTCGCCGTTCATTCAGGATTATATCTACGCGCACAACTGGACGGAGCTCAGGGATATCCAGGTGGAGGCCTGCAGGGTCATCTTCGAAACGGACTGCCACCTGCTTCTGGCATCCGG
>CAZVPD010000064.1:14445-17639 GCA_964628455.1 uncultured Lachnospiraceae bacterium | reverse complement strand
GAAGCGGCTTTTCTGCCTGTCCTGACACAGCTGACCGAAAACAGCTGCGCGAGCATCGCGGTCCTGTATATAGCCCCCATCAAAGCCCTCATCAACGACCAGTTCGAACGCCTGAACGACCTTCTCAAAGAGGCGGACATCAAAGTATGGCACTGGCACGGCGACGTTTCGCCGACGCATAAAAAAAGCATGCTGAGAAATCCCTCGGGCATCCTGCAGATCACCCCCGAGTCGCTTGAGAGCATGCTCATCAATAAAGCCAACGAGCTGAGCAGGCTTTTCGGAGACCTGCGCTTTGTCATCATCGACGAGGTGCATTCCTTCATGGGTCAGGACAGAGGCCTGCAGATCCTCTGCCAGCTGGAGAGGCTGCAGAGGTTTCTTCCATCGTCCTGCAGCCCCAGGCGCATAGGGCTGTCCGCCACGCTGGGCGACTATGCCGCGGCGGAAAAATGGCTGGCTTCGGGGACCGGACGCAGGGTCATCACCCCTGCCGTGCGTGCCTCGGGACAGAAGATCAGGCTTGCCGTGGAGCATTTTTACGAGCCGCAGGAACCGGAAGAGGAAAATCCCGCGGAAAGCATGACCGAAGCGAAAGACCCTGAAGTCATGCTGCCGGCTCTGACCGCACCGAGACCCCCGGATGACAGCCAAAAGAACGAAACCGTTTTCGAAACGCCCGATTACCTGAAATCCTCGGCGTACTGGGAATACCTGTATGAAAAAACGCTGGATAAAAAATGCATCATATTCGCGAATCTCCGAAACGACGCCGAAGCCAGCATCTCCATGCTGCGGCAGATCGCGGAGCTGCGGGGGATGCCCGACATCTACTACGTCCATCACGGCAGCATCTCCGCCTCCCTGCGCGAGAGCGCCGAGTTCGAGATCAAAGAATCGCAGGGCCCTGTGGTCATCTCGGCCACCCTCACGCTGGAAATGGGCATCGATGTCGGCAGGCTGGAGTCGATCTTCCAGATCAACGCGCCTTTTTCCGTTTCGAGCTTCCTGCAGCGCCTCGGCCGTTCGGGCCGGCGGGGCAACGCCTCCGAAATGTGGTTCCTGTGCAAGGAGGAGCGCCCCTCGGGCGTCCCCCTTCCCCCCGCGCAGGTCCCCTGGAGGCTCCTGCAGACCATATCGGTCATACAGCTGTATCTGGACAGGCGCTGGGTCGAGACTCCCCGGCAGGTCCTCTATCCCCTGAACCTGCTTTACCACCAGACCATGAGCATCATCACCGCCCTCGGTGAAGTATCGCCCTCCGAGCTGGCGAACATCGTGCTGAACATGTCCGCTTTCAGCCGGATCGGCGAGGACGATTTCCGGATATTGCTGAACCATCTGATCGGTCTGCAGCATCTGCAGCTTCTGGAAAACGGGGGGATCATCGTCGGGCTGACCGGCGAGAAGATCGTCAACAATTTTAAATTCTACGCCGTCTTCGCCGAGGAAGAGGAGTTCAGCGTGATGTCCGACTCGAGGATGATCGGCAAAATAGAGAAATCGCCGCCGGTCGGCGAACGCCTGACCCTGGCCGGCCGTACCTGGGAGGTTCTGGAAGTCGACGAAAAGCGGAAAACCGTTTTCGTCCGCATGATCAGGGGGCGGGTGAAGACCTTCTGGGCGGGCGGCAACTTCAAGACCGACATCATGATCGTCGGCAACATCAAAAACATCCTCGACGACGACAGGATCTATCCCTACCTTCAGAAAAACGCGAGGGTCAGGCTTGAGGAAGCGCGGTATCTGGCCAGAAACACGGGGATCGGGCGCCTCAACATTGTCAGCCTGGGCGGACGCACCGTCTGCATCTTCCCCTGGGCCGGGAGCATCGAATTCTGCACCGTGCTGATGCTGCTGCGAAAATTCATGGCGGACAGGATCGACGTCAAAAGCCTGGGGGGATTCAGGCCCTATTACATCCTCTGCAAACTGACGTCGGGGACCTGCGAGGACCTGCTGCGGGATTTGCGGGACCTGCTGCACAATGAAATCGACCTGCTGTCCGTCCTGTCCGACGAGGAGGTACTGGACCTCAAAAGGGGATATGAATACAAGCCCCCGAAATACGACGAGTTTATCCCGCTGTATCTGCAGAAAAAGGCGCTGATCGCCGACTATATCGATCTGGCGGAGCTTTCGAAAACAGTCGATACCTGGACCGCCGGAGAGGCTGAGTGAAAGGATGGACAGTATGTCATCCGGGTCTTCCGGGAGTTCCAAAGCCTTCGGCAGGCTGGCTCCGTTCATTCGTGAATATATCTATAAAAACAACTGGACGGAACTCCGTGAAATACAGACGGAGGCATGCCGGGTTCTTTTCGATACCGGCAGCCATCTGCTGCTGTCCTCGGGCACCGCTTCGGGAAAGACCGAAGCCGCTTTCCTGCCTGTGCTGACCCTGCTGCTCGAAGACCCTCCCCTGTCCGTGGGAGCGCTGTACATCGCCCCGATGAAGGCGCTGATCAACGACCAGTTTGCTCGCCTATCCGACCTGGTCAAAGAATCGGGCATCGCGCTCTGCCACTGGCACGGGGACGTTCCGAGAAGCCAAAAGGAAAAATACATGCGCGATCCGTCGGGAGTCCTGCAGATCACGCCCGAATCGCTCGAGAGCATGCTGCTGAACAGAGGCAACGACCTGACGAGGATCTTCGGCGACCTGCGCTTCGTCATCATCGACGAAATGCACGCTTTTATGAGCTCGGACAGGGGGACGCAGATCCTGTGCCAGCTCGAAAGGCTCGGGAAGTATATCCGGGGAGTCCCCCGCCGCATAGGCCTTTCGGCGACACTCGGCGATTACGAGCTGCCGAAAAAATGGCTCGCGGCCGGCACGGGCATTCCGGTCGAGGTCCCGACTGCCTCCGGACCGGCCCAGAAGATACGGCTGTCGGTCGAGCATTTCATCCAGCCGGCGCTCGAGGTCGACAACAGGCTTTACACGGACCCGTCCATGCTCTACGCGTATGAAAAGACGCTGAATAAAAAAGCCATCATATTCGGAAACGGCAGGCCCGAACCCGACGCGGCCATCGCGGCGATGCGCTACATCGCGAAAATGAACGGCACCCCCGACTGCTATTATGTCCATCACGGGGCCATCTCCGCGACCCTGCGGGAAGAGGCGGAGAACCGGATGAAGGAGTCCGAAGGACCGGTCGTCATCGGGGCCAACGTCACCATGGAACTCG
>CAZVPD010000064.1:0-14435 GCA_964628455.1 uncultured Lachnospiraceae bacterium | reverse complement strand
TGATGCTCCATTCGCAAGACAGCATTTTATGGACTCGGCATCGACATCGGCAGGCTCGAGCGCGTGCTCCAGCTGGGAGCGCCGATATCGGTGGCCAGCTTCGTGCAGCGGCTGGGAAGGACGGGACGGCGGGGCAATCCCGCCGAGATGTGGTTCATCGACTGGGAATACGACCCCGGTCTGACGCCCGGACCGCTCAGGCGGATCCACTGGCGGCTGCTCCACATCATCGCCATCATCCAGCTCTACATCGAAGAAAAATGGATCGAACCGCCCAAGCTTCTGAAATACCCGATGAGCATGCTGTACCATCAGGTCATGAGCCTGACCGCCGCGGCCGGTGAGCTGAGCCTCGAAGCGCTGGCATCCTCGGTGCTCTCGCTTTCTCCCTTCGGGTCGGTCGAACCGAAGGACCTGGCCGTGCTCCTCCGTTCGCTGCTCGAGACCGAACACCTGCAGCAGCTGCAGGACGGCGGGCTGATCGTCGGCCTCGAAGGCGAAAAAGTCGTCAACTCGCATGAATTCTACGGCGTCTTTCCGACCGAGGAGGAGTGGGCGGTCATGCACGGCTCCGAGAAGATCGGCCACATCGAGGAGCCGATCTACATCGGCGAATACATCACCGTCGCCGGATACAACTGGCTCGTGACGGGGGTCGACCAGAAGCGGCTGCTGCTGTTCGTGCAGCCGATGCCGAAGAACCTTCGCTTTTTATGGCCGGGCGACAGGGCGCTGGTGCACGACCGGATCATCAAACGCATCAAACAGATCCTGTTCGAGGACACGGCTTACCCTTACCTGAGCATGTCGGCCGAAAAATGCCTCGAAGAAAGCCGCAGGGACGCTAGGGCGTCGGGCTTTGACCGCTGCAACGTCATCGACCTTGAGGACGGGAGCATAGGGATCCTGCCGTGGGTGGGTCACCGGAACTACCATACGATCAAAAACATGCTCCCCTACTATCTGAAAAGCAGGTTCAGGATGCGCAAGATGTTCGGCATGCGCCCCTACTATCTGACGTTCAAAAAGGAAAACGGCAGCGCCGCGGAGTTCCTCGAGGAACTGCACAAACTCGCGGACCTTCCCCCGGACCCTTACGCGTTCATCCCTCTCGGGACGATACGCATCATCAAAAAGGACTACGAATACAAAGTGCCGAAATACGACCGCTATGTCCCCGATGTCCTGCTCAAAAAACAGGTCGTCACCGACTACGTCGACACGGATACGGTCAAAAAAGAGATCGCCGGATGGCGGTGCGCGGACAGGATCATATTCTGACGGAGGAAGGCATGGACGAAATTAAAAGCGGGAACAACTCTTTCTACATCGGCGGAGATCCCGGAAACCCCGAAGCCGAGATCACCTTTACCGCGGACGGCGACATACTGACCATAGACCATACTTTCGTGTCGGAAAACCTGCGCGGCAGGGGCATCGCCCTGAAGCTGGTCGAAAAAGCCGCGGAATACGCGCGGGCGGAGAACAAAAAAATCATCCCCCTCTGCTCCTACGCGAAAAAAGTCATGGCAGACCGCGCTTACGCGGACGTGCTGCATAAGGAGTGACGGATTTGACAATAACCGATTTTACTGCCGGCCACATGGAAGCGGCAGCCTTGCTTGCGAGGGAAAACTACGGGCGGGAGCGGAACTTTGTTCCCGTTCTTCCTCCCGCCGCCGTTTTGCCGGACCTGGAACCTTATGCGGAAAACAACCTCGGCGCCGCGGCGTTTGAAGGCGGCACCATGGTCGGGTTTCTGTGCGGCGTGCCGCCTTTCGCGAACGCCTTCGGCTCTGCCGACGTGACGGGCGTGTTTTCACCGTTGGGCGCAAACGGCGCAGCCGGCGAAAACAGGGCAGAAATTTACGCCCGGCTGTATCAGGCGGCGGGTGAAAAGTGGGTGCGTGCGGGGGCATCCAGTCATGCCGTATGCCTGTATGCTCACGACAAAGAAGCGCAGGAGCAGTTTTTCCGGTACGGTTTCGGTCTGCGGTGTGTGGACGCGATACGCTCAACGGATGAGATTGCCGCGCCGCCCTGTGAAGGATATATATTTGCCGAATCGTCTTCAGAAGATGTTCTGAAGGTTTTGCCGCTGGAGAACATGCTCGATGACTGTTATATGGAAAGTCCGTTCTTTATGTACAGGGAGAAGAACAGCGAACCGGACTTTCTGAAAGACTACGGGCGTTTTCAATCCGTTTACTTTACGGCAAGCCGGGAAGGACAAATCGCAGCCTTTATCAGGGCTGAGCTTGACGGCGAAACTTTTATCCGGGACACGCCGGGATATCTGCATGTCAAAGGGGCTTATTGCCTGCCCGAACACCGGGGCAAAGGTCTGAATCAAAAACTGCTGAGTATGCTGCTGCAAAAACTGAAAGCGGCGGGATACACGAGACTCGGTGTGGATTTTGAAAGCCTCAATCCTGCGGCTTACGGCTTCTGGCTCAAATACTTCGATGCTTATGCTCACAGCGTGGTCCGCAGGATCGACGAAATGGCGGTGCCTCCGGCAGGACAATACAAAAATAAACGTTTATAAAGTTTATCCCTATAAAGGGCTGCTGTAACAGTCCCGGAAAAAAGCAGAACCGAACGCCTGCGAAAGCAGTGTGAAGGTTTTGCTTTTTTAAGTATGATTGCAAAAACGCGGGAAACGTGCCCTTCGAACCGATAAATTTCCGCGAAAAGAAAAATCGGCTTGTTATCCGGAATTCCCGGGGCGTATCCTCTGAAGACGGTTTTTTCTGCCGCCGTTGTGTTCCGGACGATAATAATCCGTTCATCATTAAGCACAATGATAATCAAAATTTTTTGTGTATTCCGTTATATTTCAGAATAAGCATGAGACTCCTTGACAAACGCCTGAAAAAGCTGTACAATAATATTGGATTATTAATAAATTCCCCCTTATTATTGGTTTTTGAAAAAATTTACGTAGCGAAGCAAAATCCAGGGGCGCAGCATATGCCGCAACAGTGTTCCGGCTGTCCCGCAGCGCACAGCGCGGAAGGATTTTCCGGGGGACCGCAATGCCGGAAACCGGACAAAAAAGTCACCACGGTGACATAAATGTCACCTCGCAAAACGGACAAAAAAGTCACCTCCCCCGGTGACAGAAAAGTCACTGCATCGGGTGACATAAATGTCACCACCCCCGGTGACAGAAAAGTCACCCAAGAAAGAAAGTAATAAATAAAAAACAAAGACGTGTGCGTCCGTCCGCTTTTTCCGTTCAGCCGGTTCACCAAAACCTGTCCCCGTTACAGCGGAAAACAGACCGGTTTCGCGGAGCGGCGCAAAGTCCGGGAGGACGGCGAAGTTCGGTGCGCAAACCGGAAGGTATGTACCGTGCGGTACATACACCGGACAGGTAAGAGCGTACCGTGCGGTACACCAAAGTAACCTATTAAAAAAGAAAAAAGACAAAGACGCATGCGTCCGTCCTGTTTTTTTGATTTTCCGGATGCTTCCGGCAGGCATAATCCCTGCACGGTCACTCTTCCCTTTTAAATGCTTCCCGGCAGCGAAAACCGTGAAGGACAACCGTTTTTACCACCCGAAGAAAGAAGGACATGATGGCATACAAACTGACAAAAGCCGAAATGGAAACGATCGTCGTATTCAACGAAGCGGAAAACACAGCGAGCATATCGACCTTCAACGGCCTGTTTATCCGAAGGCTTACCGCCCTGTGTGCCGAACAGCCGGACGAAACGACCTGCGAAGGGCCGTCCTCCGACGGCGAATATGTATTCACCGTCCCGAAGAGCCGTATCAGGATATCGGCCGGCAAAAAAATATCCGCGGAACGCAGGCAGGCACTGAGCGACCAAGGCCGGGACCTGGGCAAAAAAAACGCCCCGAAGGGATAGTAATTACTTTGCGCGCGGCATAAGACTTAACGCATGACATCATTACCCTACCGCTGCGGAAGCATCGCCGGGAAGATAGTAATTACCATCTCAAAAACACACTTTCGGGCATCGGGACAGGGGCAGCAGCATACTGCGGCCGTAATACACGGTATCCGAAGCTTTTTTCCCGGTCTGCGAAAGCTGAAAACCTCCGGACGGCAGCATGCCGTAAATATCCGGTGCGCGCCGAAAACCGGTACGTCGGAATGCACTGCGTTTATGGCCTTTTTTCCGTCAAAACGAACAACACGGAACACCCCGCCAAACGAAATCCGGACCCGGAAACAGAAGATGCAGCCACGGTCGGGAGCGGTCGGCGGGATGCGTAAAACAATGCCTAAAATTTTCCCGGACCCCGTTTTCCGTTTCGGATTGACAAGCGCGGCTCAGGGATATATAATAAATCAAATTCTATTGTAAGGAGCCTGTCATGGAAAAAAAGGAACTGAACTTCGCTTTTATAGGAGCCGGGAGCACGTCCTTCACCCTGAGCCTGGTCAGCGACATCCTGCATGAGGAGGATCTGATCGGGGGAGGCGAACTGCGCCTTGTAGACACCGACCCGGACGCGCTGGACGACGCGTTTGAGGCGGTCGGCATGATGATCCGGACGGCGGGAGCCGGATTCACCGTCAAAAAAACCGGCGACTTCAGGGAAGCGCTGCCGGGACTCGATTTTATCTTCTTCACGTTCGTGACGGGGTCCTACCCGTCCTGGAAAACGGACATCGAGATCTGCACGAAGCACGGCTGCCTGCAGTCGGTCGGGGACACGATCGGGCCGGGCGGCATCATACGGACCATCCGCAACGTACCCGTCGTCTACGAGATCACGCACGAGATGGAGAAGGTCTGTCCGAAGGCCTGGGCGGTCAACTATTCCAATCCCGAAGGCGCGCTCTGCCTCGCCATCGAGAAGTATTCGAAGATCAGGACGTTCGGCCTGTGCCACGGCACGCCCGACACGGTCAGAACGCTCGCGTACCGCGTTTTTCAGGTGGCTTCCGACAGGGTCAACTACCGCGCCGCGGGCATCAACCACCTCACGTGGATCACCGACCTGACCATCGACGGCGAGGACGCGTATCCGCAGCTTGACGCGAAACTGCTGGAATCGGGTTTCGCGGCGGAGGAACCCATCTCCTACGAGCTCTATAAGCGCTACGGTCTGTATCCGGCTCCGGGCGACAGGCATGTCGGCGAATTCTTTTCCTGCTATCTGCGCGAGCGGGTACTCGCAGAAAAAGACTACAGATGGAAGAACATCGACTTCGGCCTGATGCAGCAGTGGCGCGACGGCTCGCTCGGAAGGCGCCGGGCGGTCAAGGAAGGCCGAATGGGCTATAAGGAATACGGTTCGTCGGGCGAGACCGCGACGCACTTCATCCGTTCGCTGTTGACCGGCAGGATCTGCATCGAGATGGCGAACGTCGTCAACCGCGGTTATATCGAGAACATCTCGGACGGGATCATCGTCGAGGTCCCCGTGTTTGTCGATTCCTTCGGCCTTCACCCGCAGAAGATCGGCCTGCTCCCCGCGGGTATTGCGGCAAAATGCGAAGCGCTCGGGCGAGAATATTCGCTCGCCGTGGAAGCGGCGGTGACCGCGGACAGGAACCTCGCCCTCGAGGCCATGATGATGGACCCGATCGTTGCCCACTGCGATTATCCCGAAAAGCTGCTCGACGAGCTGCTTTGCGCCTATAAAGGAAAAATCCCGGCCGCATGGTTCGACCGGACATGAGCGCAGCCATGACCCCGAGGGAAAGGCTGCTGGCCGTTCTCTCCGGTGTGACCCCCGACAGGGTCCCCTTCGCCCCGTTCGGCGAACTGATCCCCCGCAGCTCTTTCGAGCTGAAGCTGCGGAACCGCGGCATGGGCTTTATCCTCCATCACAGTTCCGTCGCGCAGCACAGCGCCGCGCCGCGTTGCGAATGCCGTGACGGGGACAGAAGGACGCTGACCGTGAAAACGGCGGCAGGCGAGATGACAAGCGAATATCTGCACAAAAAAGGCGTCTCCACCGATTCGGAGGTGCAGACGAAATTCTTTATCGAAACCGCGGACGATTACGAAAAAGCCCTGTCGTATATAAACGGCATCGGTTTTTCGTTTGACGGGGACGACAGCGAGCTGGTCCGCTTTTACTGCGGTGACGAGAGCATCACGCACGCGTGGACAGGCGAACCCCCGTTCATGGAGGCGCAGTATTACCTCGGGCTCGAGAACTGGTCCTACCACCGCCACGACCACCCCCTGCAGTTCGGAAGGCTGCTCGATGCGCTCGACGCCATGCAGGGACGGCGCATGGCGCAGCTGGTCAAAAGCGGGCAGACGATCATCAATCTGGGCAATCTCGCGGGCAATTTTTCTCCCGACGATTTCGAAAAACACATGCTTCCCTATTTTAAAAAATATTCGTGTATTCTGCGCGAAGCCGGCAAAAAGACTTCCGTTCATGCCGACGCCCTGAATTTAAAGCAGCACCTTGACCTCATCCCCCTTTGCGGCTGCGATGTCTGCGAGGCGTTCACCCCGCCGCCCGTCGGCAACCTCAGCCTGAGCGAAGCGCGCGCGGCGTGGGGCGGCGATATCGTCCTGCACATCAATTTTCCGGAAAGCATCTTTTACGGCGGATACGAGAAGACAAGGCAGTATACACGCGACCTTCTGCGGGAGGACCCCTGTCCCCGCAAGATCATCGGCCTGACCGAAATGGGCTTTGCGGGGGTCGGCGCCTCCAATATCGCGCTTTTCACGGAAGGTATTCGGGCGGTTTCGGACGCGGTCTGCGAATACGGCGCCTATTAAGCCGGATCCGGCCGGTCAGAGCCTGTTGGACCTCCTGTAGGCGGAGGGCGAGGTGTTGTAAAGCTGCCTGAACCGCCTGCCGAAATACCTGCTGTCCGAAAAACCGCACATCCCGGCTATCTCCTGCAGCCCGATATCCGTCGAATTCATCAGTTCGGCGGCGACCGACATGCGTATGGACGTCAGGCTTTCCATAATGGTCCTGCCCGTGATCTTCTTGAAAAGGCAGTTCGCGTAATCGTAATTCAATCCCACAAGCTTTCCGATATCGGAGGCTTGTATTTTTTTGGCGTAGTTCGTGTGCAGGTAGCCGATGATCCGGATGTAATGCGAAACGCCCGTTTTCACGTTGACCGCAATTTTCTCGAATTTGCGGCCGATGGAATACGAACGCTCCAGTTCGAACAGGATATGCCAGGTCAGATCCCCGAGCAGCTTCTTGAACCCGTGAGCCCTGTAAACCACTTCTCCGTGAAGCAGGTGGATATACGTCAGCGCGTTGCTTTCGGCGAAAGAAGCGATTTTCGGAAGCACAATATCGGAATTCTGCCCCCGCGCGAAGACACTGCCGATCCTGTGGCTCTTCAGGCGGAAATGCAAAATCCAGGCGCGTGTGTCGGCCGTGTTTTTTTGCGTCACGCAGACCGTCTGATCCGGATGCGCCATGATATACGTGAACTGACCGAGCGTATAGTTTTTATCGTCGCACAGTACTTCGATTTCACCGTTTTCCACTAAAATCAGATCGTATTCCGATAAGATCCTCAGTTTGGGTTTCCAGTCCTCGGCGCCGATATCGAGCAGATACACAAACTCCGGTTTTTCCGAACAGTCGATCTCATAGAATTCCATTCCTTCCTCCTCAATTCGATATAGGATTTGTCCACCTCTATGGGTATTATAACTTTACATTCCGTAAAATGCAATATATAATTATATAAATGTTTCTTCGGAACAAAATTTTTCGCGGGGGTGTGACGGTCTTCCATGGTAAAAGATCCCGAAACCGGCGTCGAAATACGGCGTGTTACCTACGCGCCGGTGATCCATCATCATCCTTTTTTTACGGTTAACGCCTATGACGATCTGATGACCCGGCTGTTCTACGTCGAACACACGGGAGGCCGTCCGCAGATCTTCTGCGAAGTGCGCAAAACGGGCGAGCTCTGCCGGCTGACGGATGAAGAAAGCCTCAACGAATGGTCGGTCCATCCCTCCCACTCCGGGAAATACGTCTATTTCACCGCAAAAAACGGCGGGTACAGGGTGAACACCCTCACCTGCGCGACCGAAAAAATCGTAGATTTCAAAAACGCGGTCCTCAGGAGCGATTCGATGATCACCACGGGAATGGGGACGACCGCCCTGTCCCGCGACGACCGCTGGTGGGCGGTCAAATATTCGGAGCAGGGGTATTCCTACCTTTCGGTCACCGACACGGTCATCGGGAATACCGAAACGGTCCTGAAAACCGACGAGATATCGCACATGCAGTTTTCGCCCGACGCAGGCCTGATCTTTTACGCGGCCAAACAGACCGACAGGGTCTGGTGCGTCAACCGCGACGGAACCGGAAACCGCAGGCTGTTCACGCGCGACAGGGACGCCAGGCAGTGGATCACACACGAATCCTTTATCCCGCACACGGATGAACTCGCGATGGTCAACTGGAATAAAGGCATTCTGGCCGTGAACGTCAAAACGGGCGCCGTCAGGCAGGTGACCGATTTCAACGCGTGGCACGCCTCCGCCTCGCGCGACGGCACCATGATGGTCGCCGACACGAATTTCCCGGATATCGGGCTCATCCTGTTCGACCCGAAAAAAACGAACGGAAAAAAAGTAAAGCTCTGCAGCTCGGATTCGTCGAATCTCGGCGAACACTGGAAAGGCCCGTTCCCTTACGACAGCGGACCGGTCAGGGTCTACGCGCCCCAGCATACGCACCCGCATCCGAGCTTTTCGCCGGACAACAGCTTCGTGGTCTTTACCTCCGACAAAAGCGGCTGCTCCCAGGTCTATGAGGCATACATCCCCGAACATATCAGGGAACGGCTGTGATCAGCATCCAAAACCGGGACAACCGGTCTGTACCGTCCGTCCTCCCGTTCGAATGACCTTCCCTCCCGGAAAACGATGCGGCAGAACCGCCCGGGAGTGTCCGGCCGGAGCGAAACCGCGGACGGCCATGGCGGTATTCCTTCATAATACAGTTCCCCGGCGTTCGAATGCCGCCGGTCCGTGCAGGTACGGACCGGCGGCATTCTGCCGTCCGGCAGCCGTTTTGTCCGGCACCCGGTCTTTTCAGCCCGGACCCGGACGGGCCTCCTGCCCGGCAAAGTCACGGCAGCAGAAGTCGGATCACGGCCGATCCGGTTTGTTGTATTCCAAACTTTTTAACATTTTAAATCTATTTTCCTAATATTTACAATCGGAATTAAGCAGTAATATCCATATTTTATTTGTTAAATATAGTGAATATAACAAAATACGTTCATATTTCCGTCATATATATGGGATTTATTGCCTACTAATATTATTAACATATGCTTAACATTTTATACATGATTCCTTGTTATAATAATACTCATTATACCATTTTTAATTTATTATTTACCTGAAAGCAGATGATTCTCAACAGGTTTTTAACGGATTGAAAAAAGCAAAATTTTATTATGGAGGCCTGTAATGAACAAGGAACCCGCAAAATGCGAAAGCTGTGCGTCCGGCGCCAAGCAAAAATACGATGAAATCGCAAACATCATCGACCTTTACAGGGGTAAGGAAGGCAGTCTGATCCAGATCCTTCACCTTGCGCAGGAGGTCTACGGCTGCCTGCCGCTGGACCTGCAGAAAATCATAGCAACCTCCCTCGGCATCCCCCTTTCCGAGGTTTCCGGCGTCGTTACTTTTTATTCCTTCTTTTCCACCGTCCCGCGGGGCCAGCACACCATAAGGGTTTGCCTCGGGACCGCCTGTTATGTCAGGGGCGGCAAAAAGCTCGTGGAACGCCTGCAGGACCTTCTTAAGATCAGAGTGGGCGAGACGACCGAAGACGGAAAATTTACCTTCGAAATCGCGCGGTGCATCGGCGCATGCGGACTCGCTCCGGCTATCATGATCGACGACGTCGTGTATAAGCAGGTAAATGTAAACAAGCTGGAATCCCTTCTCTCAAAATATTAAAGAGCACCGGGAGGTGACATAAATGAGCATCGATCTGATCAAAAACATCGACGATCTTCTGCAGATCAAAAACGAATACAACGAAAGAATCTCCGGATACAAATACCAGGTGCTGGTATGCAGCGGCGCCGGATGCGTTTCATCCGACTGCGGCGCTGTCCGGGACGCGATAATCGACGAACTCGGGATCAACAACCTTCAGAACGAAGTGACCGTATACGAGACCGGCTGCATGGGCACCTGCGCGGTCGGCCCCGTCGTACTGATCCTGCCCGAACGCACCTTTTACACCAAACTGACGCCCGAATCGGCGCGCGACGTGATCAGGAGCCATATCATCGAAGGCAGGATCCTGACCGAAAAAACCTTTTTCGATCATTCTCTGCAGAAGCATGTTCCCAAAATCGACGACATCGACTTTTTCAAAGAACAGGTCAGGATCGCACTCAGAAACTGCGGTCAGATGGAATATAAAAGCGTTGACGCCTATATAGCCCGGGACGGATATATGGCGGCAGCGAAAGTGCTTCTTGAAAAAAGCCCCAAAGAAATTGTCACGGAAATGAAAAAATCCGGTCTGAGAGGGCGCGGCGGAGCGGGATTCCCCACGGGTGTCAAATGGGAATCGGGTCTCAACGCGGTCAGCGACCGGAAATATCTGGTCTGCAACGCCGACGAAGGCGACCCCGGCGCGTTTATGGACAGGAGCATACTCGAAGGCGACCCCCATACGCTGATCGAAGGCATGATCATCGGAGCCTATACCATCGGAGCCTCGACCGGTTATGTATATGTCAGGGCGGAATATCCCATAGCGGTCGAACGTCTGACCGCTGCGATCGAAGAGGCGCGCAGACGCGGCCTTCTCGGCGAAAAAATATTCGGCAGCGATTTCAGCTTCGATATCGAGATCCGTATCGGCGCGGGAGCCTTTGTCTGCGGCGAGGAAACAGCCCTGATGTCCTCCATAGAAGGACACAGAGGCGAACCGAGGCAGAAACCGCCGTTCCCCTTCCAGAAAGGACTTTTCGGGAAGCCGACCATCATCAACAACGTCGAAACATTCGCCTCCGTTCCCGCCATTATGCTCCGCGGAAGCGACTGGTATACCCAGTACGGCACGGCGACCAGCAAGGGCACCAAAGTGTTTTCGCTTGCCGGCAACATCGTGAATACCGGACTGATCGAAGTTCCCATAGGCATGCCCCTCGGCGATATCCTGTTCAAGATAGGCGGCGGCATGCAGAACAAAAAGAGATTCAAAGCGGCGCAGATCGGCGGTCCCTCGGGCGGCTGTGTCACGCAGGATAACCTAAATGTGCCCACCGATTACGAATCCCTCACAAAACTCGGCGCGATCATGGGCTCCGGCGGACTCATCGCCATGAACGAAGACGCCTGCATGGTCGACACCGCGCGCTTCTTCATGGATTTCATACAGGATGAATCCTGCGGAAAATGCGTTGCCTGCCGCGTCGGAACCAAGCGCATGCTCGAAATTCTCGAACGCATCACGCGCGGTCAGGGAAAAGAAGGCGATATAGAGCTGCTGGAGGAACTCGGCACCACCATTCAGGAGACGGCCATGTGCGGCCTCGGACAGACCGCGCCGAACCCGGTTCTCAGCGCCATACGCTTCTTCCGCGAGGAATTCGAAGAACATATACGCGACAAACACTGCCGCGCCGGCGTCTGCTCCGAATTGTTCATATCGCCGTGCGAGAACACCTGTCCGGCGAACATCAACATACCGGGTTACCTCGCCCTTATAGCAGCCGGACGTTTTATCGACGCCTATCACCTGATCAAACAGGAAAATCCCTTCCCTGCGGTCTGCGGACGGATCTGCACGCATCCGTGCGAATCCAAGTGCCGCCGCAGCGCGGTGGACGCGCCCCTCGCGATCTGTGACCTGAAACGGTTTGCCGCCGATTATGCCTATAAACACGAGACCCCTTATACCAACGACGTCGTGTTCTCCAAAAACGGCAAAAGCGTCGCCATCATAGGCGCCGGCGCCGCGGGACTCACCTGCGGCTATTACCTCGTCCGTCTCGGCTATACCGTCGACGTATTCGAATCGCAGCCGGTCGCCGGAGGCGTTCTGGCGTTCGGCATCCCCGAATACAGGCTTCCGAAGGACGTTCTGGCGCATGAAATAAGCCTTATCGAGCAGGCGGGCGTCAACATCCATTTGAACAAGGAAGTCGGCAAAGACGTCAGCTTCAAGGATCTCAAGACGAAATACGACGCCGTCTTTATATCCACGGGCGCCCAGTTCCCGCAGAAGATCAATATTCCGGGCGAGAATCTGCCGGGCGTTCTGCACGGCATCGATTTCCTGAAAGACGTCAACCTGCGCCGCAATGCGAAAGTCGGCAAAACGGTCGCCGTCATCGGCGGAGGAAACACAGCCATCGACTCGGCGCGCACGGCGCTCAGAATGGGCGCGGAAAAAGTCATCGTACTCTACCGCCGCACCAAGGACGCGATGCCCGCGTATGAAAATGAAATTCACGAAGCGGTTGCCGAAGGCGTCGAGATCATGGAACTCACGGCACCCCTCAGCTTTATCGCCGGGGACGACGGAAAAGTCGCCAAAATCGAATGCGTTAAGATGCGGCTTGCCGAGTTCGATAAAAACGGAAGAAGGATTTCGATCCAGAAAGAAAACGCACGGTTCATGCTGGACGTCGATACGGTCATTCCGGCGGTCAGCCAGTATTCCGACCTTCCCTTTATCAAAAAAGAAGAGATCGGCGTAACACCGTGGGGCACCTTCGTCATCAATCATTCCACTCTGATGACGACGATGGAAGGCGTGTTTGCCGGAGGCGACGTCGCCAGGGGACCCGACACGGTGATCCAGGCGATCGCGGACGGGAAACAGGTTGCCGTGTCCATCGACAAATATCTCGGCGGGAAAGGCAAACTGAACAAAGGCAATCCGATAGAGATCCCCGACAAATTCGACCAGGACGAGATCATAGCCCATGAACGGTTCACGCTTGAGATGCTTCCGGCCGACAGGCGCAGGGAGAATTTCGAAGAAGTCGTTCTGGGTTACCATAAAATAAACGCTATGGCTGAAGCATTGCGCTGTCTGCACTGCGACAGGAGGTAGAACAATGATTAATATTACGATCAACGGCAAAGCGCTTTCGGTCGCCGAAGGCAGCACCATTATGGAAGCGGCAAAAGTAAACCACATCAGTATACCGAACCTGTGCTATCTCGAAAACGTCCATAAATTCGGCTCCTGCCGGATCTGCGTCGTCGAGGTAAAAGGCGCAAAAGCGCTTCAGGCATCCTGCATGACCGAGGTCAGGGAAGGCATGGTCATCAACACCAACACCGACAAAGTGCGCAAGGCCCGGAAAGTGCTTTACGAACTGCTTCTTTCCGACCATACCAAGGACTGCCTCAGCTGCAAGCGCAACAGAAGCTGCGAACTCCAGGAACTGGGCAGGACCCTCGGCATCGAGGAGACACGGTTTGAAGGCGCACGCTCGAAGTATTATTCGGACTCCTCGGTCTCCATTACGCGCGACATGGCAAAATGCGTTCTGTGCAGAAGATGCGTCACCGTCTGCAACACCGTTCAGGGAACAGGCATACTCAACGCCCAGCACAGGGGATTCGATACGCTGATCAGTCCGGCGATGGACCTGCCGATTCATTCGGTCGACTGCGCCTACTGCGGCCAGTGCACGGTCGTGTGCCCCGTGGGGGCGCTCAAAGAAACCGATTCGATCCAGAAAGTCTGGTCGGCGCTGAACAACGAGCATAAGCACGTCGTCGTCCAGGCGGCCCCCGCCATAAGGGTCGCCCTCGGTGAGGAATTCGGTCTGGAACCCGGAACCCAGGTCACCGGCAAGATGGTTTCGGCGCTGCGCCGGCTGGGATTCAGGGAAGTATTCGACACAAACTTCACGGCCGACCTGACGATCCTGGAAGAGGGAACGGAACTGCTGCACAGGCTTGAGAAAGCGGTCAAGGGCGGCGAAGTCACCCTTCCCATGATCACCAGCTGCAGTCCCGGCTGGATCAAATTCATCGAGCACGCCTACCCCGAAAAACTCGCTCATCTTTCAACCTGCAAATCCCCCCACACCATGATGGGCGCGCTGATCAAATCCTTTTACGCCGAAAAGATCAATGTCGATCCGAAGAACATTTATGTCGTCTCGATCATGCCCTGCACGGCCAAAAAATTCGAGATCACCCGCGACGAGATGCAGAACGACGGAGTCCCCAATGTGGATGCCGTTCTGACGACCAGGGAGCTGGCCGCGATGATCAAGGAGTCGGGCATCGATTTCGCAACGCTCGAAGACGAGGAATTCGACAATCCGCTCGGGCTGTCCACCGGAGCCGCCGATATTTTCGGCATCACCGGAGGCGTTATGGAAGCGGCCCTGAGAACGGTCTACGAACTTGTCACAGGCAGAGAGCTTCCGTTTGACGGGCTTCACGTGACGCCTATCGTCGGACTCGACATGATCAAGACAGCAG
>CAZVPD010000063.1:0-19335 GCA_964628455.1 uncultured Lachnospiraceae bacterium | reverse complement strand
TCGCAGAAGCGGTATCCCACTCCGATCTCCGTCTGAATGAACCGGGGATTCGAGGTGTCGGGTTCGATTTTACGGCGGAGATTCGCCATGAAAACCCGTATGGTCTTCGTGTCGCCCGGCTCTTCATAACCCCAGACCTGCCGGATGATGTAATTGTGCGTCAGGACTTTGCCGCGGTTTGAGATCAGCAGGGTCAGCAGTCTGTATTCGATCGGCGTCAGATGGATCTCGTTCTCACCGACCGTGACCCTGCGTCTGATATAATCGACCGTCAAAACGTCGTTTTTGTAGATCATCGCGTTATCCGGCGAACCGGCCGAGGCGTTCTGCACGATTCTGCGTTCAATGACGCGGATCCTCGCCATCAGCTCTCCCATATGGAAGGGTTTCGTGATGTAGTCATCCGCTCCGCGGTCAAGCGCGTCGATTTTTTCGCTTTCCTGTCCGCGCGCGGACACCACAAGGACAGGGGTGACCGAAAAGGCGCGTATGTCGGTAATGACCTCGACGCCGTCCCTGTCCGGCAGGCCAAGGTCGAGTATGCAGATATCCGGGTGATGCGACGAGAACAGAAACATTCCCTCCGCAGCCGTGTCCGCCAAGATCACTTCGTATCCCTCTTTTTTCAGAGAGATGGACAGAAAACCCGAAATGTATTTGTCGTCCTCGATCACAAGTATTTTAACTTTTATTTCCGCCATTTTAAACGCTCTTTTCCCGATGGTCTTCTTTTCCGGCCGGCAGCGTGAAGATGAACCGTATCCCCCGCGGGTCATTCGCCTCCGCCCGGATTTTTCCGCCGTGTCCCTCGACGATAGCCCGGCAGATTGCCAGCCCGAGCCCCATGCCGCGCCTTCCGTCGGATGATGCCGGTTCCGAGCGGATATTCTCCCTGAGCAGCTCACGTTTGATTTTCTCCGGATCTCCGTCCCCGGTATCGGCAACCGAAAAAACCGCATCGTCTTTTTCCATTGAGACCGCAAGCGTGATCTCGGCGTCGCCGGGGGTATGCCTGACGGCGTTTCCGAGCAGATTCACCAGGACCCGGACGACGAGTTTTCCGTCCATGGGAAGCGCGATCACCTCCGGGGGAAGAACGACCGTAAATTTCCGGCCGGAAAGCAGCTTTTTCATATGCGTGACAGCTTCGCCGACGACGTCGTCGACCACTTCGAATTCCTTTGAGATGACCAGCTGCGACTCGTTGATCCTGGTCATATTCAGAATATTTTCGACAAGGTCGGCAAGCCAGATCATTTCCTCGTTGATATCGACGGCAAGCGCTTTCTGCTCTTCGGGAGACAAACGGTCGAAACTTTCGGCAAGCACGGAGCTCGCGCCGGTCAGCGCAGTCAGCGGGCTCCGCAGGTCATGCGCCACGGCGCGCAGCAGGGTGCTGCGCAGTTTTTCGCGTTCCATCGCGATCCGGATGTTTTCGCGTTCGTTATATGTATACTCGCGGTCAAGCGCTATGCCTGTCTGCGTCGCGACGGTGACAAAGAGCATTTCGTGTGCTTCCCGTACCGAATCGCCGGCGCCGTATACCCTCAGTTTTCCCAGTACCGACGATGTGCCGTTGACCGCATATTCCTTAAAAAAGCTTTTATCTGGGATTTTTCCGCTGTCCGAGTACAGTTCACCGCCCGTGAGTTCGATCTCGGCGATACACCCGCTGTATTCGTAAATATAGGAAATGCCGCGCATGACGATGTTTTCTTTTCCGGTTATATGCAGAAATCCGCCCGAAACGACATGCAGCAGCCTGGCCGTCTTCTCGTTGCGGTTCGCGATATCCGTCTGCTTCTGCAGACGCGACATGACCGACCCCGCGACGACGGCGGTGACAAGAAAAAACAGAAGGAGCATGACGTCATTCGAACTGTTGATAAAAAAAGTATAGCGGGGCTCCGTAAACAGATAGTTGAACAGCATCACGCCCGTCACGGCGGTGATGATTCCTGAAACATAGCTCTTTGACAGCACGGTCGCGAACAGGACGGCAAGCAGATACAGCATGATCACGCTTTCGTTGCCGACACCGAAATAATGTCCCGGAAGGGAGACCGCGGTTACCGCCGCCAGCAGCATGACCACCGTCAGAACGGACTTTAGAATTTTTTTGGTTCCCGGCCCCATATGTGTAATGTTCAAAAAAAACACCTCTCGGGACCATTATACATCAAACGTTATATTTTGTCCATAAGGCGTATGCTGTCTTTTTTACTTCCCGAAATGATCAGATGTTCCTTCTGCGTAAAAACATATTCGGCGCTGATCAGCGGGGTGATCTTATCCGAATTCTTGACGCCGATGATATTGACGTTGTATTTTGTCCGCACTTTGATTTCGGCGACCGTCTTTCCGATCCATTCCGCGGGCGCCTCGATTTCGAATATGGCGTAATCGGCCGTCAGTTCGATGTATTCGAACGTGTTTTTGGCGCTGTATTTAACGGCGGCGCGCTGAGCCATGTCCCTTTCCGAATGGATAACATCATCGGCGCCGATTTTCAGCAGGAACTTCGCCTGTTTTTCCCGGTCGGTTTTTGCGACAATATGCTTTGCGCCCAGTTCCTTTAATATCGACGTTATCTCAAGCGAGGACTGAAAATCATCGCTGACGCAGACGAAGCAAACGTCGAAGTTCCTGACGCCCAGTGACCGGACCACCTCTTCATCCTGACAGTCCCCTATCTGTGACCGCGTGATCAGAGGCTCGAGTTTTGAAATCCGTTCCTCCAGCTTGTCGATCACCATCACCTGGTTCCCGAGTTCGACAAGCTTGATCGCGAGATGTCTGCCGAAGCGGCCCAGTCCTATAACAAGCATTGATTTCATATGATCATCCTATCCTATTCTATTCTATCCTATCCTATGACTATTTTTTCGGAAATATTTCTTAACGTCACTTTATCGCTGCGCTCCGTGACCGCAAGCACCACCGTCAGACTTCCGACCCTGCCGCTGTACATCAGCAGGATGATGACAATACGGGAAAGAGCGGGCAGAGACGGCGTTATTCCCATCGAAAGCCCTACGGTTCCTATGGCGGAAAAAGCCTCGAACAGCGCATCCTTCAGTCCGAACCCCTGGAAGGTCAGAATCAGAACACCGGACATACATATCATCAGATACAAACCGATGCTGCTCGCCGCCCTTTTGATGCAGCCGTCCTCCAGCCTGCGGTTAAATATGCAGAGATCGGACCGGCGCCGCGCGTAGGAAGCGACCGCCAGTAAGATGACCGTAAAAGTCGTGACTTTTATACCGCCGCCCGTCGAACCGGATCCCGCTCCGACAAACATCAACAGGATCGTAATCAAAGATCCGGATTCCGAAAGTTCATTTAACGGAACCGTATTGAATCCGGCGGTGCGCGGCGTGACGGAATGGAAAAACGAAGCCATGATCTTTTCGGCCGTCCCCATGCCGGCAAACGCGTAATCGTTTTCGATGAAAAAGAAAACAGCCGCGGACAAAAAAATCAGTAAAAACGTAAAGACAAGCATTATTTTTGTATGGAGCCTGTACTTTTTAAAATGCAGCTTCTTTTCCGCGATGTCATCCCAGACGACAAAACCTATACCGCCTATGACGATCAGTAAAATGATAGTCACATTGATTATGATGTCTCCGGAAAAAGGCACAAGGGAACCGAAGGGTTCGATCGCGCCCATCAGATCAAAGCCGGCGTTGCAGAAGGCCGACACTGCATGGAATACGGAAAACCAGATCCCCCGGGCTGTGCCGAACAACGGGATAAAACGTATGGAAAGAAGGCATGCGCCGGTCAATTCGATTATAGCGGTCCCGATCAGAACTCGTTTTACAAGCCTGATGATGCCGCCGAGCTGCAGGGAGCTGATCGATTCCATCAGCAGGGAACGTTCATACAAGCCGATATGTTTGCCCAGTATCAATGAAAATAAAACCATCACGGTCATAAAACCGAGTCCGCCTATTTGTATAAGCGTCAGAATGACAATCTGTCCGAACAGCGTAAACTGCATAAACGTATCATATACGACAAGACCGGTCACGCATGTCGCGGAAGCGGACGTAAAAACCGCGTTTAAAAAAGGGATACTCTCGCCGCTCCGGCTTGATACGGGAAGCCAGAGCAGAACAGCTCCGGCAAGGATCAGCAAAGCAAACCCCGTTGTGATAATCTGCATGGATCCGGGCTTGAACCGGCTTTTATATGTCATTTACAAAAGTCCTTTCCGTTTTTTGAACAGTGGTTATCACGCTTTTGGTGTCGAATACTATTTTATCGACATCGGCGCGTCTGAATACCGTCTCATACAGCTTATCGTTGCATTTTGCCACGGTAAACAGATCGCTGTCCGTTTTTTTTGCCGACGAGCAGACCAGTAAATTATCGATATCGTTATCCGAGCAGGCAAAAACCATCGTATACTTATCCGGCGGGATAAAAAATTCGATATCCGCCAGATCGTATCCGATTTTTAAATGATCCAGGGCATCGAGGACAAATACATCCGATGACAAGCCGAAAAGCAAAACACGATCACGGTTGTCACCCGAAAGATGCGCCTTCTTATCGCCTGTAAAAAAAGCGTCGAATTTTTTCATCAGATAATAACCGAAAAGAATAATACACAGTATCCCCAAAGCAAGAATAATCTCGGGCATTTCTATCACCACCGGTACTATTATACCGCTCGGAGCATTAATATGCCGTTCAAATGAGCCTGCCGGCATTAAGATTATATAAATATTCGTCCCGGAAGGCTTAAATCAGGCGATCGCTTATATCATAATCACAGGCTGACGGAGCATTTGTTTTTCTCGCTGTTGCAATATATCCCGCTTTGTGTTACGATAGAGACCGGAGCAGCATCTATAGGATATGAAGAAACAGACACGGAAAAAACAACAGAATGTACGTGGCAGTCATGAATGAACGATATCCGACAAAGTCAAGGTTCGCACTTTCATGGAAATGCCCGGCAAAACTTTTTTTTATATAAACAAGCCGGAAATTCGGAATCCGAAAAAAACAGCCGGAAAACGATCCCGGAAGCATTTTCCGCTATGCCGGACTTCGGTTTGAAGAAATGCCGGATGATGAAAGGTCCGAAATCTGTTCCGCCCTTCCGGAATACTGCGAGCCCGATACGCCGGCGATGGTCAGGATCTGTGAGGGCCGGAAAGGTCTGCTTGATTTATAAGAAGGCCCTTGGCTGCCCGTCGGAATCAATATAAATCCGGGACATTTTATCTTTGTATTTTCAATCATTAAAAATAAGATATGCAGGGGGGTGGACTCCGATGAGGGACAGGCTGTTCGCAGGCGTCATCACGGCACTCGCCGTGATCGCCTTTGCCTTTTCGCCGGTACTGTGGTTTCTTTCCGGGACGGGGATCGTCACCGTCACAGACAAGGGCAGCCGCGGAGAAAACGAAAACGTTTATTCGGGCTCACTCGGTTTTCTGAACGGATTCGAGGACATGAAAACCGAAATCAGAAACATCTACATCAACTATCTTCCTTTTTACGGGCCGATGACGCGCGCCGCCGGCGCGTTCAGCCGTGCCGCCGCTTCCTCCTCGGCAGATTTTCTCCGGTCGATTGCCGGACCGGACCCGGTCACGGTGATGACCGGCGCGGCTGAAACGGAAACCGCCGTGAAGCCGGAGGAAACCGGGCCGGAGACAGAAGCTGCCGGCGCTGCCGGAAAAAAGATCGTCTCCCATAAAACCGCCTATATCGGCGAGGACAGGCTTCACCGGTTTTACCGCATCGACGCCGTCTTTGACGACGGCACGGAAATTTCCTGTATGGAATCGGCGATCAGAGAGGACGAAAAAAAGCTGCGCGAAAAGTTGGAAACGCAGGTCGGCCACCTGAACAGGATCGCGGAGTCGGCGGACAATGTCAACTTCTTTCTGTTTATCGAATCCCGGTTTCAGGACTGCGAAGACTTCGGAAACTATATACCGGAGGAAACGCCGGTCACGGCTCTGCGCGACGAATTTCTCGCGTCCCTCGACCCCAAATACACGCACGCCTTCTTCGACCTCGACACGCTGGAAAAACGGCTGGCCTACACCTACAAAACCGACCCGCACTGGACAGCGGAGGGGATGTATGCCGGCTACTGCCAGCTGATTGAAATGATCTCGGCGGCCGCGCCCGAAATCGGAGGCCCGGTGCCCTTCGGGGAGCTGTATGAGTTCCCCGACATCACCTATTACGGCTCCAATTCGCGGCGCATCGCCTACAGGGGGATCTACGACCTGTTTTCGGTCGCGGACTACCGCCTGCCGGAACATACGATGACCGACCTGTACCGGGTCAAGGATTTTTATGAACAGCTTGAAATTTATACAAGCGGAAAATACAACAAAGACCTTTCGGCCGACCACTACGAAGATTTCTATCCCCGCCCGAAAAGCGTCTCCTATCCCGGAAACGGCACCGGCCGGAACATCCTTTTGATCTGCGATTCCTATATGTGGGCCGGCGCGGAGCTGCTCGCGTCCGGCTTCGACAACCTCTACATCTTTTATCCCTGGGAAGGCGTCAGCTTCGATTTCAACGGATTCATAGAAGAAAAGGGTGTGACGGACGTACTCGTCATGCAGTTTTCGGACCGCCTGATGTTCAACCTGTACGGCGACTGCAAACTTTCCCTTGTTGTTACGCGCTGAGCGGTCCCGACTTTTCCCGACAGGAGTGATGTCCCGTGGTTTTTTCCGCCCTGCCCTTTCTGTTTTTCTTCCTGCCGGCTTTTTTCCTCTGCTATTTTGCGGCAAAGAAGCGGACAGCGCGCAATATCATCCTTCTGATCTTTTCCCTTTTCTTTTATGCCTGGGGCGAACCGCTGTATGTCCTGCTGCTTGTATTTTCCGTCGCTTTCAATTATACCTGCGCGCTGGCGATTGACGGCGCGAAAAAATCGGGCGGAAGCGGCAAAGCCGGACTGGTGATCAATATCGCCGGCAACCTTCTGCTCATCGCGGTCTTTAAATATGCGGGCATGCTGTCAGGCCTGTTCGGCGGGATCACGGGCCTGCCGGTGAATATTCCCGAAATCATCCTGCCCATCGGCATCTCGTTCTACACCTTCCAGATCCTGTCCTATGTCGTCGATGTCCGGCGCGGAACCGTACCGGTGCAGAAGAACATCCTTTTTCTGGGCGCGTATCTCTGCGCCTTCCCGCAGCTTATCGCCGGACCCATCGTCCGCTATGAAACCATCGCGGATGAGCTTGCCGGCCGCAAAGAGACTTTTACCGGTTTTACGGCCGGGCTGCGCCGGTTCATCATCGGACTGGCGAAGAAAGTTCTGATCGCAAACACGATGGCATCCGCCGCCGACGCGCTGCTCGGATATTCACCCGCCGACTGCGGCGCGGTCGGCGCCTGGATCGCAATCGCGGCGTATACGATGCAGATCTTCTTTGATTTCGGCGGTTATTCCGACATGGCCATCGGCATGGGACGCATGATGGGTTTTCATTACCTCGAAAACTTCGACTATCCCTATACGGCGGTCACGGTCACCGGATTCTGGCGCCGCTGGCATATTTCGCTGTCGACTTTTTTCCGCGACTACGTGTATATCCCGATGGGAGGAAACCGCGTTTCAAAAGGCCGGTGGGTCTTCAATATGCTGGTCGTCTGGCTCCTGACCGGACTCTGGCACGGCGCTTCCCTGACCTTTGTGCTGTGGGGCCTTTACTACGGGATCCTGCTGATCCTGGAGAAACTGCTGTACGGCAGCCTGATGGAAAAACACAGGATTTTCGGCCGCGTCTATACGGCGGCGGCATTTGTGTTCGGCTGGGTGATCTTCCGTTCGGAGAATTTTGTACGGATGGGAGAGATCCTGTCCTCCATGGCCGGTTTTCACGGCGCCGGCGGGGGCGGCAGTCTTCCGCTGACCGCCGTTCTCGAGCGTTCGGGGATCCATTTCGGCTTCGTTCTCGTTTTCGCGGCAGCCGTCGTGCTGTGCACCCCCGCCCTGAAGCGGTTCGCGCAGCTTTCCCCCGAAAAGGGGGACAGCGCCGCGCTCTGCTATGCAGCCGACGCGGGTCTTCTTCTGCTGTTCATCCTCAGCGTCGTCTCGCTTGCCGCAGGTTCGTATAATCCCTTCATCTATTTCCGGTTCTGACGGCTTCCTTCTTTCGTGAAGTATTTTTTAAATAAATGATTTTTATTTCCTTTTCTCTTGCAATCATCATGGTAATATGCTAAAATAAACAAAAAGGCAGTTTTTAACAGACGATCGATATCCGAATAAAAAAAATGAGGTTGCAGAATGCCGAAAACCGACAAAAACACAAAATACTACGACCTTACGATGTCACAGCATGTCGTTCACTACGCGCTTACCTACAGCATACATAAACAGGCGATGAATGTCGCGGTTTGCCTGTATATAAAAAACGAACTCGATGCCGAACTCTTTAAAAAAGCCGTGAGGGCCGAAATCGGGAGAAACGACAGCCTCAGGCTTTATTTCAAAAAGTTTCCGGGAAAAGTCAGACAATATTTTTTAAGCCCCGAAGAGGCGGCGAAACTTCCGCTGAACATCGCCACGGCCGATTTTACCGGCAAAACCAAAGAAGAACAGGACGCGTTCCTCAGACGCGACGCTGCCGTACCCGTCCATTACGCGAAAGACGAGATCTACCGTTTTATTTTTTTCAAGTCGTATGACGGAAGGAACGGCTTATACTTCGTCGTCTGCCATCTCAATATGGACGCCATCAGCGTTTTCATGACCCTGCAGGACCTGTTCGCCCTGTATACGGCGCTGAAAGAGAACACAGAAATGCCGAAGCCGTTCAATGCCTACAAAGACCACATAGAACGCGAACAGGTCCTCCGTCAAAACAAGCCGATGTTGGAAAAAAACAAGGATTTTTATCTCGAACAGTTCAGAAAAAACGGCGAACCGATTTACTGCAGCCCGTCGGGTTCCGAATCGCTCGAAAAACTCAGGAAAAGACGCCTCAATCCGAAGCTGCGCAGTTTTCCCGTCTTTCACCCGCTGCAGGACAAATCGACCAACATCGGTTTCCATTTTACGCCCGAATTCACAAAACAGATCGATTGTTTCTGCGAATCCGAGGGCATTCCCCCCCAGAGTTTCTTCCTGTTTGCCGTCCGCTCGTATATTTCCAAGATTAACGGTAATACCGAAGACCTGCTGCACAGCGTCGTATGCAACAGGCGAGCCACCGTCGCCGATAAGAACACATTCGGCTGCATGGCAAGCGGCGTCTGGCTCAGGACGATTGTCGGCGGCGGCACCACGCTGCGCGACGCGCTTTCGTATATATCGACATCCGTCGCGCAGTCCTTCCGGCATACCCACTGGTCAAGCATACAGGCTACTTTCGCCCTCCAGAAAATGTATAAAACTTTTGTCTTCGATCACTACGTCTCGTTTCTGATGTCCTATCTCGGTTTCGGCCCTCTGAACGGATGGGAATACGACGCTCAGTGGATCAGCAACGGCCGTTTCGCGATGGGGCTTTACTGCGTGGTCATGCACCGCCCTTCCGACGGCGGATACGATGTTTTTTACGAATACCGCACAAAACTGATGAACGCGGAGCACATCACGGCGCTGCACGACGGCATGACGGAAATACTGCGGCTGAGCATGGAAAACCCGGATTCCGCTGTTTCCGAAATTCTGAATAAAGTAAAATGATCCTACCCTCAGGGCAGCCGCGCACGGCTGCCCTGCTGTTTTTGCTGCAGCGGGATAATCAATATTATATAATTTTATTATTGATTAGTCCGGAAAACATGTTATAATTGACGCATGACAAAGTCTGCCGGCCGCGGCAGCGATCTTATAAACGGAAGGGATACGAATACGATGAATATGAAAAGCACAGCGGCCTTGTTTCTGATCCTCCTGACCGCATTTTCCGCGTCATGTGCCGAAAACAGCGGCGGAACGGCAAACATACCCCCGCCGGCGGAGACAGAGACGGCCGTGACCGAAACGGCCGGCACGCGCGAAGCGCCCGACCTGCCTGAGATGAACTATGACGGGTATCTGCTGCGCATACTTTCGTTAAACTCGACGCAAATGGGCAATTCGTCCGAGCCGGGATCCCATTACTGGAGCGATTTCGGCTACAACGAAGAACGAAAAGGCGAACCGATCAACGACGCGGTTTTTTTGCGAAATGCTGCCGTCGAAGAACGCTGTAACATCAGGATCGCGCTGACCGAAGTAGCGGACACGACGGCAGTCATCAAAAAATTCACGGCGGCAGGGGACGACGCGTATGATATCGTCTGCCCGGTGATAGACAGTTCCTTCTCGCTTGCGCAGACGAACTCGCTGTACGACCTGAACAGGATACCGCATCTCGACATGACGAAAAGCCGGTGGGACACCGCTTTGTACGATCAGCTTTCCCTCGGAGGAAAGATCTATGTCGCAAGCGGCGACATCAGCATGGAGGATGAAGAATACAACACCTGCATCATATTCAACAAAACGCTGATCGGGAATTACAGCCTGCCCGATCCATACGCGTATGTCAGGGAGAACAAATGGACGCTTGAAAATTTCTATGCGCTGGGCACGGGCATCACAGGCGACCTCAACGGCGACGGCAAACTGGACCACAGCGATATGTACGGGTTCGGCAACGACTATACCGGCGCCCAGTTCTGGTTTTTCTACAGCGGCGAAAACATCGCGGTGCTCGAAAACGGCGAGCCCGAAATCGTGCTGTACGGCGAACGCCAGAACTCGGTGATGGACAGGATCATCGGGGTCTTCAACGACAGGCAGTTTATGATATGGGTATCCGAAATGAAGGGCGTCGAAAACGGATGGACGGAAGTCAACAATATGCTGATCGACAACCGCCTGCTGTTCCGCCTCGCGAACATTTACAACATCAAGCAGTTCCGCAACATGATCGACGATTTCGGGATCCTTCCGGGCCCGAAATTCGACGAAAGCCAGGAAAACTTCCGTCATCTGATCTCGACCCATGCCTCACTCGGGATCAGCGTGCCGGTCACGCAGCCCGACCCCGAACGCACCGGCCTGCTGCTCGAAGCGCTCGCCTTTGAGTCGTATACAGTCGCAAAAGCGCATTACGACGTGACCCTGACCGGCAAATTCGCGCGCGACGAAGAAAGCCTGGTCTCTCTGCAGATCATCTTCGGCTCCAAAGTCTACGATATCGGCAAAGTATTCGGATGGGGTTCTCTGGGGAGCGTGATCGACAACGCCGTGAAGCAGGGCGGCAATTTCGCGTCGCTGTATGAAAAAAACGCGGAAAGGGCTCAGAAGGAACTGGAGGCGTCCTACGCGTTGTTCCGCGGCTGAACCGGTGAATAAGACGCGGTCCGGCGGGCGGAAGTTCAGCGGACTCTGCGGATCCGAAGCGCGATATACTGCCTTCCGGGCAGACTGATCCTGAAACGCCCCGCAAACACACCGGGCAGTTCGCGTACCGTCATTTCCCATGTGTCGATGATCTCGATCCCGTATTCCGCGTCCGCCGGAAGATCGAGGTCCCTGAACGACGGCTGCCTGATGCCGAAATAAACAAGATAGTATTCGCCGGGTTTTCCCCCGCACCCGCAGTCCCAGCCCATATCTACAGGCTCGATATCCCCCGCCTCTTCGATCACCGAACGCAGAAACGCGATGCGCCGCGGGCTCTCCCCGCGAAGGACCCCGCCGTGAGACCACCACAGAATATCCTGCGGATGCATATAGGTCTCCCCGTGACCCACATAGCCTCCGGTGACAAAACCCTCCCAAAACCGGCGGGTCAGCTCCCGGGCGGTGATGTTGCCCCAGCCCTGACCGATGTTCCCCTCATAGCAGCATTCGTCAACGACGACGGGCCTGCCGTATAAGGCCCGCCATTTGGGGGTCTCCTCCGGGTTCGGACGCTGGATGCTGCAGTGGGTGATTCGGAGTTTTCCGTGATCGTAAAACGGACCGCAGTTATGGACGGAGCGCAGGTGCCCGTACGGGTCGCAGCTCTGCACGAGCTCAAAGAACCGGTCCCAGTCCTCCGCGGTCTTTGCGGGCATCAGGTCGTATTCGTTGGCTATGGACCACCAGACGTTCGGAAATGCCGAAAGCCTTGCCGTCACGTATCTTATATAGCGGTCGTCGTTTTCCCCGCCCATGTCCGAAAAACCCCAGCGGTCATACGGATGGAAAAGAATAAGGTCGGCCTCGATCCCGAGTTCCCGTAAATTTTCGATCCGCCTTTCCAGATGCCTGAAAAACGCCGGCTGAAAGCGCGTGTAATCCCAGCCCCGACCGGGCGACCCTTCAAAGGGATACAGGGCGGGTTCCCTCCGGTTATACTCGTAATATTTGGGGAACACGCACATCCGCATCTTATTGAACGGCGATGTTTTCAGCGTGCGCAGCGTCTGTTCCTCAAGCTCGTTCCCCTGATGGTGCCAGGCATAACAGGTCGTTCCGAAGGGATAATAGGGTGTCCCGTCGGAATATTCGAAATGGAAGCGGTTTCTGACCCGCACCGGGCCGCGGTTTCCGCTTTCGGGGTCCTCTGCGGTAAACTCCCCCGTCACGCCCCCGAGTTCCGGACTGTTGCTCTCCGTCGCGTATGTCCATTTCCCCGGCTCGTCCGGCATAAAGCGGACCCTGTAAACGCCTTCTCCGTCATAGAAACCGCCGCACACGACCTCGCGGTCCCCCCGGCAGAACCGCGCCGAAAGATGTACCTCGGCAAACGGATTGCCCGACTCCGGTCCTCCGAGCGTGATTTCGAACATGCCCCACTGCCTGACCTGCTGCCTGTCCATCCTTTTTCCTCCCTCTTTCCGTTCACGTCCGGACATTCCGGCATGATATGAATACAACAATAAGACAGCACGCCCTCCGGCCGCAGTCAACAGCACCGCGAAAAACACCGGCGGCAATGCGGTAAACGAACCCTGTGAGCTTAATATCGAAGGCAAAAAAGCACCGCTGAACGCGGCGCGCGTCCCCGACATGCCTTTTAACCGGTGGTGGCCGGAGCATCAGCGCCCCGAAGACCAGACGGAGACCGCGGTGTTTACCGCTTTCGGAATACATATCGCGGTGCTTAAATGCACGGAAAATATCCGGCTGATCTGAAATTTCAGCCGGACAAATATTTTTTTTTACGGCTATTCGTATAAAACAGACCGGGATAAGCCGTATCTGCCGCGGGTGCCGGTTACCTGAGAATAACCCTGACCGAAGCCGTGCTGTCGCGGGGTGTTACGATCAGTCTGTCGCCGCCTGCCGTTACGGCTTCGCAGTCTGTTGTTCCGATGTCTGCGATCTGCAGTCCCGTTTCGGGTATGCGAAGAAAAATTTCGATTGCTCCGAGGCTGCACAGCTGATCCGACTGCAGGAAAATATGGATCTTATCCCTGCTCTCCCTTGTGACCGTATAATTTATAACGCCGTTATACACTCTTGAGTTTTTAACTCCGATGCTTTTCCCGACCGAAAGCCAGCTTCGGGGCGTGCCGGACGCCAGACACAGGCGGGAACCGATGTTGCAGTTCAGGGCATCGCGTATATATCTGCAGACGGCAAGCGGCGTCCATAAATGCTGCGCGTCTCCGCTTTTTCTTTCGCTTCCGGCTTCGCTTCCGCGCTCCTCGCACCAGGTGACGAACGGAGAGGCATGGTTGACCGTCGGATACAGATATTTGACCGCCTCGTCGCCGAGCTTTTCCCGCAGATACAGCGCCGAAATATTGTCGAGAGCAATAGCCACCCAAAGACCGTCTTTCATCCAGCCCAGGTCAACGGGAAGACCGCCTTCGCTCTGCTTCCGCTCGATATGTCTGAGCGTTCCCTGTATCAGCGGATGGCCGAAGGGCAGGATGCCGAGTGTGCAGGCAAAAACGGCTCCCCACATGCTTCCGCAGCGCAGACCCGCAACCCCCGGGATCCTGCGGTAATCGCCTTCGTCAATCGCGCCCTTTTCCAAAGAGGCGGTCAGGTCCGCCCGGGCGCTCTCCGCAATTTCGGCAAGGACCGGAATGTCTTCCGTTTTGCCGAGAATTTCCGCAGCTTCCAGCGTCATCTTATCGGCATAAACGCTGTAGCAGTTATGCGGATAAAAAACCCCGAAATAATCGTTCCCGTTCATGAGGCCGCAGTCGCCCATTCCTCTGGGCATAAGGCCGTAAAACGGGGAGAGTCTGTCGGTTTTGGTTTCGCTTCTTTTTTGAGCATGCCATAAAGAAGACGCTTTCATGACGGGATAAACCTTTTCCAGAAAGGTTCTGTCCCCATGGATTTTATAATGTTCCATGACCATCCATGCTTTGAAACCGGCCGCGAACCAGCAGTTTGCCGACCATCCTTTCGGGGAATTCCAGTTTCCGCTTTCGTCGTATGCGCTGATATGAAGCCACATGTCCTCTTCTGTCTCTTTTTCATAGCCCAGCGCGTCAAAGAGCATGTCGGTCAGAACGGGTTCGCCGGCATTCGTGGAACGGTAGCTCTCCGTTCCGCAGCACACGCCGTAATGTCCCTGCGGCATCGGTTCCCTCATGACAAAAAGATCGGCAAGGCAGGCGAGGTATGCGCTGTTCATTTTCGCGTCGGGAATGGAAAACTCCGCGTTTTTGTGCAGAACCTCCCTCCATTCCTCCCTTGCCTCTTCCATTTCTTTTTCCCAGCCGGTTTGAGAAAGTCCGGGAATGTCCCCGCAGAATTTCTCATAGGGACGGATAATAAATCCCTGCTTTTTGTTGCCTTCGGAAACGGAATATTCCATTGTAATGCTTTTTGCAGCCGTTTTACCGGACATGGAATAATCATCGGCGCCGAAAGAAACAGCCAGAAGTTTATCGCTGACCTCGCCCTGCATATACGTCAGACAATTCGCATTTTTCCCGTCTATCCATGCGGGATTGCTGATGACCCAGCCGTTTGTGTGTTCGACAGTCACGCAAACATGATGGTCTCCGGCTTCGGAAAGAACCTCAAGCTTTATCACATCGCCGGTCCGGGCAGCGATCCCGTTAAAACAAACGGTACATTTTTCATTGCCGGCGCGGATCATGAATTCCGGGAAACCGTCCGGGCTGCGTTCCCATGAAGTGCATTTTGCTTTTTCTCCGTCTATAAGAACGCTTACCCGAAGTTTCCATTCGATTTTCGGCTGCTGCCACACGTTCAGTATGGAGTCCAGAAGGCAGTGATTGCTCCAGGACAAACCGAATCCGGACCCGTCCGCGTCGACCGGTGTTTTCCGGGAGGCGGAGGGGCGCGACAAGGTGATCCTGTGCGGTTCGCGGAACATCCATCTGAAATCGATCGTTTCATCATCCGGCATTGCTGTTTTCCCCCTTTGTATTGGATCCTGTCAAAAAATATTTCAGACAACTTGTTTCGGGCGGAGAAACCGGTGGATGCAAAACACCCCGCTCTTTGCTTTCGGAAAGTTCGGAAAGCAAGAAAGCGTTTGTTCGGCTGCGGCAATTCGGCGCTTTATAAAAAGCCTTCCCTGCCGATGGTCCGGCCGGAGGAATGTTTTTTTACGTCGTTGTTCCGCTGCTCCGGAAGGGGTTCCGTTTCGAACGCATCGTCCGCCCCGGCGGTAAAAACATAAAACTCTCCTTTCCGGGTATCGAGCGTGACGATCTTTCCGGCGTATCCGGTTCCGTTGACAAAACAGATTGTTTTCCAGGGGTTCTGCATGGTCAGACGCTTTCCGGCAAGGCTTTCGACCGCAGCCCAGAGGATCCTGCCCTTGTCGGTCTCGGCCGAAACCTTAAACCCGCCGCAGGCATGCAGCGTGAACCGTGCGGTCGCTCCGTCCCTGACCGCGGGGAAAATCCTGATCGTTCCGTCATGACTCTGCAGGAGAGTCTCGTTCAGTGCGCAGCTCAGGACAGCCGTGCACTCGAGCCCGACATGCCTGAACGGCCATTCGGACCGCACTCTTTTCCCGAGCGGCTGAAAGTCGGGGGTAAACGTTTCCACTTCGTTGTGCATGTATCTGTCGTTATAGTCGGTGCTGTCCGTATAATGCCCGAACCCGTTGGAAGATAAAAGCCACTTGGCGACATGCTTTTCAAAAAGACGGGCGGCGTCGTTGCCGAGGCCCAGCCTCGCGGCCGTGATGACGGCGGGGTCCCAGCCGTTTCCGGCTTCCGAATAAATACGGGCCGTATTCACGGCGGCGCCGAAAAGACCGCTGCCCTCGTCGCCGAGGCCGATGTCGCCGCTCGGGAAGACGGGGGCCTTGTCCGCCGTCGGGAAGATGCCCTCAAGCTGCTTTGCCGCAAGCACGGCTTTCCGTTCGATGCCGTATCCCGCCGCGATCGTTTCGCCGCCGCACTTTTCGCCTTTGAGCGGGCCCTGAAGGATGAGGCCGTCCGCCGCGAAACGCGCGTCGGGCACGGCTGTCAGATAGGGCGCCGTATCGGCGAGGATGTCTTTCCACAGTCCCGCTTCGGCCGCGGTCTGTCCGGCTTCTTCCAGCGCTTCCGCGACCGCCCTGAAAAGCGCCCGCGCGCAGGCAAGTTCGGATGTCGAGTCCCGGAGCAGGATCCAGCCTTCGTAGCCTGTTCCGCAGACCGCATGATACCTGCCGTCCTCTTCTTTTTTAAACAGGGTCTGCATATACTTCGCCGCGGAAATCATATAGGGCAGCGCTTTCCGGACCAGAAATTCACGGTCGCAGGTGTACTTGTACTGCCTGTAAAAATCGAGCGCGATCTCCGCAACCGGCGTATGGTTCGCGAGTTCGGAAAGCGAATTGTTGCCGTTTCTGTCGCAGACATCCGAAACATAGGCTCCGCCGTTGCCGACCTTCTGATAGACCTCGGCGGTGCGGACGGCCTTCGGAAGCGTATCAAACCGGTAATTGAGATAGGATTCGCAGAGCTCGTGATGCCCGGCGGCGTTGAGGGGCCAGCAGACCATCTGCTGATTCCAGTGGAAATAAAAAGCCCACGCCTGAAAATCGCGCATCGGCGCCCAGAGCCCGTCTATAAAGCGCCCGGGATATCGGCCTCCCTGAGAACTGCGGCCGCAGTACATGGTCAGCGCCCACAGGTTGTCCCAGAAATCGTTGTCCGTCATGATGAAGGAGCTCATCCAGAATTTTTCCCACGATGCCGCGCTTTTACGGTAAAGCAAATCGAAACCGTTTTTTTCCGCCCTGCCGAGGATGGCGCCGATCTCCGTCCGGACATCCGTATCGGAAGGAGACGTGACCGAAGCGTAAAAAACGCACTGTTCCGGCAGTTTTCCGCGGACGCGCCGGCTGCTTATCCGTTCGGGCTTAAAATCCCCGCCGCACCGTATGCCGGCGGCAAACGTGCCGCTCCGCAGTTTTTGCGTCAGGGTCAGCAGGCCGTCCTCCGCGTCCGAGCCGCATCCGCCGAGTCCCGACGCCGGGTCGTTGATCACGCGGCTGTACCAGTGCGGAAAGGACCGCGAGCCGTACCTTTCGGCGCACAGAACGATATCCTGCTTCTCGGTCAGTTCGGTGTTCAGCGAGCAGCACAAAACGCTGTCCTCTCCCGCGCCCGGCTGCGTCACGAACGCGCTGAAATCCACCTTCCCGAAGGGGGTGACCGAACGGACGGTGAGCAGTCCGTCGGCAAGCGAGACGCGGGCCTGAAATTCGCTCAGGTAAAATTCGTCAAACACCGGGTCGCCGAAATCGATGACGATCCGGAAACCGTGGCGCAGGACCGTGGAGCTTTCCTCTTCCCGAAGCTTCCAGTTGGAAAAATCGTCGGTTTCCGAATCGTCCCACAGGTCGCATTTGTTGACCGCTATATACAGCCTTTCGTTTTCGCACCAGACGAGTGCGCCGATATCGCCGTTCCCGAGCGGCATTCCGTATTTTATCGGATCGCAGGGAGGGGCGTTAAAGATAAGGTCATGCCTGCCGACGCGCCGGGCTGCGCCGGCCTCCCAGTCCCGTGTGTTAAAATTATAAAAAGTTTTCATGGGCGCACCTCGTAAAGTTAAATTTTCGGGCTGAAAAAAACGCGCCGGTCCCGTTTTATCCGCGTCCGGCATACAGAAACAGCTCGTCGGGGCAGGCCCGGTATTTCAGGTAGTTTTCCCTCGCTTCGGTCAGGCTGACGCCGTTCGCGCCGCCCCGGAAGCCGGGGTCCGAAAGCGAAACGGGGTCGTCTTCCCACAGGCAGACCGGACAGATGTCATAGGTCCCGTCCGGTTCATGGTCATAGGAAAAATATCCGCAGCACGGGCATCGGTACTTCTTCATAGGACACCTCTACTGTCTGTTATAATAGTCGATCCCCGCCCCGGGCTTGAAATATGTCCGGATATATCCGTCGGGGGACAGGACCAGAAATTCGTTGGTGCTCTCCAGGTAATAGAGCGTGTCGCCGTCCTCTTTTTCGGCCTTCGTCAGAAGGGCGGGGTCCTCCGAAAGGATCAGTTCGTTGGCTTTCCGCAGGTATTCCTCTTTTGTGACGCCGCCGAACTCCTCTCCGTGCTTTTTCCAGTGGTCCGTCCATAATTCTTCGGTTCTGAAAGAGTATGGAATTTCGGCGGCTTCAGGCCGTCCTCCCTCTACCGACTGCTGTTCTTCCGCTCCGGTCTCCGGTACGGGCGGCACGTCGCTTTCCGGACCCGAAAACCATAAAAATCCGAACACGGCCAGCAGGACGGCAAGCCCTGTCAGAAAGATGTTTTTCTTTTTTATCATGTGAACTTCCTTATGTCATGATGTCATGCGGGTTTCAGGCGTAATTTCCCGGCCTGTATACACTGTTTTTCTCCCCGAGCATGGCGCAGTAACGGTCATACTCGCCGTCCGCGCCCTTCGGGCTGTAAACGAGGTCTTCCCCGGGTCCGAGGATAAACGTGTTCCCGCAGATCTCATAGTCCGGGGGCATGGCCGCCGGTCCCCCGGATTTATAGAGCGCGGCTTTGCGCGCGCCGGAAAAGACGTTGTTCCGGACCGTGACGCCGCAGAGGGGGCATCCGAGGCCGTAGACCAGAAGATGGGAGGAGCAGTCCTTGTTCGGACGGACGTCATACCCCCAGCAGTAACCGGAACCGAGGCAGACGTTGTTTTCGAAAATGCAGTTCTTGAATCCGGTCCCCGCAAGTCCGCCGTCCGACCAGATCTCAAAGCACTGCTGGCTGTTCCACATCACGTTGTTCCGAAAGAGCATGTTTTCCCAGCCGGTTTTTACTTTGTTCCCCTGCATGGTCAGCGCCACGTCGTATATGCCCGAAAAGCGGCAGTTCTCCACCGTCACGTCCGAGGAATCCGACCAGCACTCCACGCCGTTTCCGTAACGGGTGCCCGGAACGGGATAGCCCTTCAGCTCCGACCCGCC
>CAZVPD010000062.1:0-19447 GCA_964628455.1 uncultured Lachnospiraceae bacterium | reverse complement strand
TGAACGACGGATGGACTCTTGCCGGTTATTACACCTGTGCACCGTTTGCCGGTCATGCTCTTGAAAACGGAGCCCTGCCCAAAAGCATTACGGGAGAGATAAGCGCTGCGGTTCCCGGCAGCATTACCGCGGATCTGGTAACAGCGGGGATCCTCAAAGATCCTTATTTTGAAATGCAGAGTCTTTCGCAGGAATGGATAGGGAACCGGTGGTGGGTCTACACCAACAAAGACATCCGCATCGGACAGGAGTATAAAGGCAGGACGATCCGGCTTGTTTTTAAAGGCATCGATTACCGCGCTCATATTTATTTCAACCGTAAAAAACTCGGCGAACACACCGGCATGTTTCATCCCGCCGTTTTCGACATAACCGAATTTATCGATTTCGATGCTCCGAACACTCTGCGGGTCTGCCTCGAACACACTCCTTTCGAACACAGCTATACGGGATATATCAGCGAAAAATCCACCGTTAAGACGCATTGCAGCTATAAATGGGATTTTTGCTGCCGGATGATCGATATGGGGCTTTACGATGAGGTTCTGCTGGACATCAGCGGCAATGCCTGTTTCGGATATACGGATATCCGGTGGAACGGCGAAATCCTCTCTGCCGGAGCCGAGATCCATGCGATAAAAAACAGCCGGGTGACGGTCAAGGCGGAACTTTTTTTTGAAGGCGAATCCGTTTCGGCAGCCACCCGGGTTTTGCCTTTATGCGGGGGCGCAAACAAAGTCATCCTCAAGCTTGCCGTAAAGGACCCGAAACTGTGGTATCCGAACGGATACGGAGAGCAGCCGCTGTATAAATTAGTGTATACGGTCACAGAAGAGAATACCGTTTCCGACACAATGATAAAAGCAGTCGGGCTCCGTACCCTTGAGCATATACGCACCGACCATGCTCCGGACGGCGCGTACCCCTACCTTGTGAAGATCAACGGCAAACGCATCTGGATGAAAGGCGTAAATCTCTGTCCCACCGACCTTATGACCGGACTTTCGACCGACCTGCGTTACGAACGGCTGATAAAACAGGCCTATGACGCCAATATAAACGCATTCAGAATGTGGGGCGGCGGTAATTTCGAGAGAGAAAGCTTTTATTCACTCTGTGACAAATACGGGATCATGATTTTCCATGATTTCCTGCAGTCAAACGCAACCACTCCCGCCTTTCCGAACAGCGCTCCCGGATTTTTAAAGCTGTTCGGGAACATCATGACCCATATGGTAAAAACCCTTCAGAGCCATCCCTGTCCGGTTCTGTTTTCCGGCGGAAACGAGATACGCAATCCCGACACGGGAGGCACGATCGAAATGAGCGACCCGAACATATCCACGCTGAAAGCCATTGCAGACGAATACGCTCCGGAGATACTGATGCTGCCGGCCTGCGGTTCCGGTCCGTCGCCGCTCATAGACCTTAATAAACCGGACGATAAAGAAAACTATCATGATGTTCACGGCCCGTGGCAGTATATGGGCGTAAAAGACCATTACCGTTTATGGAATATCCGGACATCGATGCTCGATTCCGAATTCGGCTGCAGCGGCATGACGAATTACGGTACGCTTGAAAAAATCATAGGCAAAGAACATCTTCACACAAACGCCGGCAATACTTTCGGCAACCCGGTCTGGTACCATCATCACGACGGGTGGGACACATACCTGCGGGACAGCGCTTTATTCGGTCAGATGGAGACGGGTGATTATATCAGGGCAAGTCAGTTTATTATGGCGGAAGGACTGCGCTACGCTTACGAGTCCTGCCGCAGAAGAGCGTTTGTCAACTGCGGAGCTTTTGCCTGGCAGCTGAACGAACCGTGGCCAAACAGCGCATGCACCAACATCATCGACTATTACGGCAATCCGAAACTGGCGTATTATTTTATCCGCGACGCCCTGAAGCCGGTCCACGTTTCGATGGAATACGGCAGCCTCGTTTATAAACCCGGAGAGAAATTCAAAGGCAGGGTGTTCGTACACAGCGACAATCAGAATATTCCGTATAAACTGACGATCCGGATCATAAAAAAAGAAGAAACCGTTCAGGAAATAAATTTCGAAGGGACAGCCGTATCCGGAAAAGCGATACAGGCGGGCGAATTGCATTTCAATACCGGCTGCGGCACTCATTTTACGGTCGAATGCATTCTTGACGCCGGCGGTATCGCCGATACAAACAGCTATCTGTTCTTTAATCAAAGAGAAAGTGAACCGCTTGACCTTGAAGCGGTTAAAAGCTTTATCTCCCGGTACCCCGAAGCTGAAATAAACAAAATTTAAGACAGAAGAGGCATCGCATGAAGAAACAAAAATACGACATCGAAGAGGTCAGGGAGATCCACGTCATCCCCTACTGCCATACCGATTACGCGTGGACCAATATCAGGTCCTGGCATATCTGCAGGTACATCGCGTCCTACCGCGAAACGCTGGACATCATGCGCGAAAAAAGCGACTACACCATGGTCCTCGACAACGTCGTTCATTCCCTGATGCCTTTTCTGACCGCCTGCCCCGAAAGAGCCGGTGAATTCAGGCAGAGGGTCCGCGAAGGAAGGATCGACATAGCCAACGGCGGCTGGTCGCTGGCGCGCCCGACCCAGGTCGGCGAGGAGACTTATCTCAGGAACCTGGCGGCGGCCGACCGGAAATTCAGGGAGCTGTTCGGGGAGGACCTTGAGATCGGCTGCCTTTTCAACGCCGACACCTCGGGGGGACACCCGCAGCTCCCCCAGATCATCCGGCTGATGGATTATAAATACTACTGCTTCCAGCGTCCCGAAGGCTTTTTGAACAAACGCGGGATCCCCAAGCAATTCCGCTGGTACGGCATCGACGGCAGCGACATCCTCGTTTCGCGGGGCTTCTACGGGGGATTCTACAACGGCAGCTGGCTCGAGGAAGACGCGGGCGGCAGCCCGGAAGCCATGCTCGAAAGCTGCCGCCGGGAGGAACTTGACGAACGCCTGAACCTGCTGCCGACCCCGGTCATCGCCCAGTTTCAGGGCTGCGACGACGTTCTTCCCCTGAGGAACATCCGCGACAAAAAAATCGCCCTGCCCGGATTTATCGAACTTTGGAATAAAACGCAGAAGGCGCATATGGGATTCTCGACTCTGAGCCGCTATTTCGGCGCGCTCGAAAAAGAAGACGTCCCCGAACACCGCGGCATGCTCGACCCTTACGACTTAAGCTACAACCTACCCAAAAAAGGAAACCGTTCCTTCTGGGCCGCGCGCTACGCGGGCGACCGGCTGCTGACCGAACTCGAAAGCGTCTGCGCCCTCTGTGCCTCCAACGGCGGCACCTATCCGTATGAAGAGATCGCCGGATTCTGGCTGAACCTTTTCGAGATCACGGGCCACGCGATCGAATATGCCGTCGCCTGCGACAACGAAAGGCTGATGGGCGCATTCCTCGGCGCGTATCATTCTGCCGAAGAGCTGCTCCGGAAAAAACTCGGGGAACTGTCCTGCCTTACCGGTTCCGGGTCGGACGCGGAACACGTCCTGGTCAACACGCAGGGCCATGCGGTGACCGCCTATGTGCCGCTTCAGATCACTTCCGAAAACGGGGTGCGGAATTTCACGCTCACGGACAGGAACGGAGCCGGCGTGCCGTACCAGATCGTCAACGTCATCGGGGGCGACAAGCCGTACAGCACATTCAACTACAGTTCCGCCGAAGTCATCGCCAAAGTGACGCTCCCTCCCCTCTCGGCCGGGATCATCCGGGTTGATTTCACCGGCGAAAAAATGCCCCTGCTCGGACCGGACGCGGAAAAAGTCCTTGAGACGGCTTCCCCGCTCAGGAGGGAAACCACGGACTTGTATACCGTGAAAACCGAAGCGGTCACGGCGGTTTTCAAAGCCGGAGAACTCGTGAGTTTCCGGAATAACACGGATCAGGCCGCACAGGAACCGGAGGTCCCGCTGTTCCGGCTCCGTTTCACCAGAACGCCGCAGTCAAACAGCTGGATGTTTGATTTTACCCCCCTCGAAGAATTCGATTTCATACCCGAAAAAGCCGAGGTCGTCTTTAACGGCCCCCTGTACTACCGCCTCCGGGTGTCCGGAAAAATCTCGGACAGCTGCGCCTCCGTCACCTATACCGTCAACGGCAGCGACGACACGGTCTATATGGACGCCGAGATCGACAACCGCGAACAAAACGGATATTACACCGCCGATTTCGCCTGCGAGGAAAACACCCCCCTGCGGTCGGATATCCCCTTCGGGTCGCAGACGTTTAAAACCGCCGAAATGACCGAAGGCTCGGACATTTACGACACATACGGAGAGGTTTCTCTCTTCGGCCAGTTTTCCGCAAAGTCATGGTTCGCGTTTAACAGCCGCCGGAAAAGGGCTGTCCTCCATAAGGACTGCGCTTCCTACAGCCGCTACAGGGCGGACAAAAACGTCCTGTCGCTGATCCTGACGCAGGTCATGGACATTGACGTGCCCGAGATCGACCCTTCGTCGATGTGGGTCACCCGCATGGACCGGCCGGCGTTCGGCTGTTACGGACGTCACCGGTTCTCCTTCGCCCTGACGGCGGACAGCGGTTCGGACTTCGATCTTACCCGGAAAGCCCGGAATCTGCGCCGTCCGGTCCGTTCCGAGAGAAAGTATAATACGATCTTAAAAGCGCCCGCCGAAAGCGTCTTCAGGCCGGACGAGGGCGCGCCGGCCGCGGTCACCGCGTTTTACCGCGAAAAGGACGCCTTTATCCTGCGTTTTTACGAATGCGAAGGACGGAATTTTACCCTCAGGGCCGGCCTGGCGAAAAACATCTCCAAAGCGGCGAAGATCAATCTCAGAGGAAAAGAAACGGAAAACCTTCGCATCGAAAACGGCAGAATCTCCCTGCCCGTCAGGGCCTATGAGATCGTGACGCTGAAATTATACGATTAAAACCGCATGCTCACGAAAGGACCGCCTGTCTATGCTGATGCTTTATTTTTCCGGAACGGGCAACTCGAAATACATAGCGGAAAAGTTCGCCGCCCGCATGAACGCTCAGTGCCATTCGATCGAAGAAAAGCAGGATTTCGACAGCCTTATCCTGCGGAACGAGACCGTCGGTTTCTGCTATCCGGTCTACGGGTCGCGGGTCCCTCGCATCATGCGTGAATTCGTTATCCGCCATACGGACGCGCTGAAAGGCAGAAAGCTGATCGTTTTCTGCACCCAGCTGATGTTTTCGGGCGACGGCGCCGCTGTTTTTCTTGATCTGCTCCCCAAAGGGCATTCCGGAGTCCTGTACGCCGAACATTTCAATATGCCCAACAACCTCTGCAATTTCCCGCTTTTCAAAGTGACAAACGGAGATGAGAATAAAAAGGTCCTGTCGAGAGCCGGGAAGAAGCTCGAGAAGGCCTGCGATAACATTGAAAAAGGCATCGTCAGAAAAAGGGGATTCAATTTCCTCTCCCGCTGCCTCGGTCTGATCCAGGGCGGGCCGTTTCCGGCGATGGAAACGGCAGCCGCCGGTTCGGCAAAGACGGACGGCGGCTGCACCGGCTGCGGCATCTGCGTGCAGATCTGCCCGATGAACAATCTGGAGCTTATCCATAAAAGGGTGGTCCAGAAGGACAACTGCACGCTCTGCTACCGATGCGTCAACGCCTGCCCCGAAAAAGCGATCACGGTTCTCATCCATAAAAAACCGGTCAAACAGTATAAGGGAATTCAGAACCTGTAAAACCGCCGTCAGCCGGCCTTGACAAGATGGATCTGTAATAAATAACTCTGTCCTGCGATCTCATTTTAAGAAGAATCCCGGGGGTTAAAAGTTCTGTTTTTTCTGCAAAAAGCTGAACGATCCTGTTTTCACGAACAATTCCAAGATAAAACAGACCAATTTATCGGGAGCCGGCGTAAAAAAATTTATCAATAGATGCAAAACAAAAAAAGAATGATATGATACATAGTCGAAAGAAAATAAGCCCGGATAACAGCATTCACAGAAAAAAAGCAGCCTGCCTTAGGAAAGGCATTTTTATCGGATACAAATACGTACCTGTTCTGTGTCTGACCCCGTATTCGTCCTATCTGACATAAAAAGGAGATTCAAATGATTAAAATAACGCCAAGCGATGACATTCAGGCAGCACTTGACCGCGGCGGAGAAATGGAATTTGCACCCGGCGTGTATACCAACGCGCATTATACCATTACTAAACCTGTCCACCTGAAGGGATACGGGGCGATTCTGGCCGGAGGCACCGCCGTAAGCTGGAAAAGGGAAGGGGAAGACCTTGTTTGTGAAACCGGTCTGAATATACCCGCGCGCGTACTTGTCGTCAACGGTTCTTTGCGGACGCGCGCACGGTATCCCGATACGGGCTTTGCCGAACACGACACTGTTTTCGACGTCCCGTGGATGAGCACGACGGGAGGGGGCTGGAAGCGCAAGCCCACCCATGAGGAGCTGTCAGCCGTGACCGTAAAGCCCGGTGCGGTAAAAGGACTTACACTTGACAGCGCGGAAATAACATTGATACACAGCTGGGACGATTCGCTTCTTACAGTCGCTTCCGTTGAAGGCGATAAAATCATTTTTGTTCAGGAGAGCGGACATCCGGCAGGCTCCTTCGGAGTCAGAAAATACTGCCTGTGGAATCTGCCGGAGGCCTTCACCGGGAAAGGCACGTTTTATCATGACATAAAGGCCGGAAAAATCCGCTACAAACCGCTCGACGGTGAAGACGAGAGAACACCGGCCTATCTGCCGACAGGATACAGCATATTCGATATCAAAGAAACCGCCGGACATTCCGAGATCGAAGGCTTCGAGTTAACCGTAACGGACACACCGCGCGTCACAGCAGGATTCGGCGCGCAGGCGATGCCCGGCGCCGTCGAAATCAGCGGGGGTCTGACCGGCTGCAGGCTGCACGACATAAAAATAAAGGCTGTCGGCGGTTACGGCATAAAAGGTCACGGTACGCTTGAAAGCAACGATTTTTTCAATCTCGAAATATCCGGAACGGGTGCCGGAGGAGTAAGCTTATACTCGGGAATCACCCGCGATAAATCGGTTCTGCGCGACAGCCACATCCGCCATACAGGCTTTTATTATCCTTCGGCCATAGGCATCGCAGCCGGCAATATCCATATCCTCCGCAATCATGTGCACCATACGACCTACAGCATCATAAACTGCGGCGGAGATGATTTTTCCGTTGAAGGGAATATCCTGCATGACGGCATGGAGGTGCTCAACGACGGCGCGGCCATCTATTCGTTCGGCTCGCACCGCGGGATCATGCGGGGCAATCTGGCCTACAATATGAAACCGTCCGGCGGAGAGGGACTGCGTATCGCGTATTATCTCGATGAGACCGCGTCGGACTGGCTTGTCGAGAACAACGCGGCCATAGGCTGCGCCTATCCGAACCATAATCATATGTGCGGAAACCATCTGTACAGACACAACCTGTTTGTCAACAACGACGGCGATATGAAGATCACGCTTCAGCGCAGCCGCAGCATCACCTATACCGGCAATGTTTTTATAGCATCCGGCGATATTGTTTTTCACACGCCCGACGACGGGATAGCCGGCTTCACCGGGAACAGGATCCATTCCGCCGACGGAACCGTTAAACGGAACCGTCTTGCGGATTATGCCGGCAGCGCGGCTGTGATAATGGAGCTTGACCGGTCCAACAGCATGATTCCGGAATATACGTTTGATGAAAGCGACCGCCTCTTTGTCATCGGCGATTTTGTGCTCGATCTGCGGCAGTCCTGAAACCCGGCCGTTCCGGAAAAGCTGGCATGCGAAAAGCGCAAAGCAGCTGTATTTCTTCAAACCTTCCCCGATCCGGAAACAAAATTTAAACGACAAAGGCGGTATGGATTTGAACCTGAAAGGATTCCACGGCAGTATCCGCCGTACAGATGAAATTCCTTTTCCCGAGGAGAAGGAAATCGACCTGACCGCAATGGCACGGGACGCCATGAACTATCTGATCAACAACCCGCGTCCGGAGCTCGGTTATGAATGCCGCTTCGGTATTGACCTGATGCGATGTCCTCCCTGGGTCGGGGAGACTGAACATGAGATCATTACGGCGGGAGACACGGACCTGAGAATGCTGATCGAATACGGTTATATGAAAGAAATGACGGGAAGCGACGCCGCCGATCAGACAGCCGCAGGCGTCAGGGAACGCGCCCTGCGGTATCTTGATAAAAGTTACGGCTGTACGCTCGTTTCCGGATGCTGCAACAACGCGGATGAGCCGTATTCATTTCCGTGGGCAGCCGGGAAACTGCTGATTGCCCTGTGCGGCGAATATACGCGGACCGGGAACGAAAAGCTGAGACCGCTTTGCAGAAAAATGTTCGAAAATTTGCGCCGTCATTCCGTCAGAGACGAATCGGGTATCTGCTATCCGAACGGAAACAGCTTTTATGATACGGACGATTCCCCCGCGATCAGCAACGGGACGCCGTATTCCCCCGCCATGCAGCCGGAAGCCGTCGCCGTTTACTCGGAAACTTTTCACGACGGGGAAGCCCTGGAATTTGCTCATGCGCTTGCAAAAGGAGAAATGAACGGCGTTCTGCGTGACCGCTGGATACTCAATCGTTATGAGGATCTTACCGAAAAACAAAAAAAGCAGTTTTCGGAAATGGCGGACAATAAAACGGTCTATACCCTGCCCGATCCTTCATCGTTTTTACTGCTGGTGCGAAAAGACGGTTCCTTCGACCATCACAGCCATATGCGCGGACATAATGTATGGGGTATCGCGCATATCGCCTGTCTGACGCAGGACAGGGAGATCACGGAATGGTGCAAAAAGATCCTCGATTTCTGCCTGAAACGCGGCACGGACTACGGGTGGATCCCGGAATCCATGACATATCCGCTCAGATCGGAAACCTGCGCCGCCGCGGATGTGATCAATATTGCGCTGTATATGGCCAAATGCGGTTATACGGATTATTATAATACGGCGGAGCGGTTTATCAGGAATTACATCCGGCGCGCGCAGTTCTTTATTACGGACGCGTATAAAAAATTATATACGGAGCGCAATCCGGGCGAGAAAGGTCTGCGGGGACTGAAGGAAGCCGAACGCATAGAAGGCGGTTTTCTCGGCGCGGTCGGAATCAATGACCGTCTTTTTAACGGCACAAACATGGACATGATGGGGTGCTGCGCGCCGGAGGGCATGCGTGCAGTCTATTCGGCATGGAAGAATACCGTGACACGCAGCGGTGACACGGTGTATGTCCATATGAATTTTTCCTGCAGATCCGACTACGCGGACGTTGCCTCCCTGCTTCCGGAGCGAAACGGCGTTTGCATCAACGCCCTGTGCGGCGGCAGATACTGCGTCCGGTATGCGGACTGGGCTGATACGGATACGATCGTACTGGAAGTAAACGGCGCCCGGCAGGAAGTGCGGACGGAAAACGGCTATGTTCTTATTGAATCAGCCGTTCCGGGGGACAGGATCAGAGTATCCTATCCCGTACGGTTTTTGAGACAAGTGCAGCGTGTGGAAAACATTCCGGGCGAACCGGAGCGGGAGATCACCGTTTTCTGGAGGGGAAACACCGTGATCGATGTGCTGCCGCACGGCAAATATTTGCCTTTTTATGAAAACAACGCGGTCCCGGACCGGACGGACCGACCGGTTCCATGCACGGCGGCGGATCATCCGCCGTCATAACAGACATTTATTTATTAAGTTTTTACTTTTTACGCATACCCGGTATCTGTATTACAGGGCATAATACACAAATAATAACGATATAAATGAAATATATGTTCATTGACATTGCAGTTTCCATATGATAAAATAAAAAAAGAAAAATATAACCACGTGAACAGATACAGCCGGTAAATAAATCAGAGATTACGGGAGGAATATTTTGAAAAAAACTTTTTCGGTCCTGGTCCTGCTTGTCCTGCTTTTAACCGCTGTCTTTTCCTGCGCGGATAAAGAAGGCGAATCCGCCGCCGTCACCTCCGCCCCGGCCGGAACCGAAGCGGCCGAAACCGAAACGCCGCGGCCCGACCTGCCCCAGCGGGATTTCGAGGGCTATGAATTCCGCTCGCTTTCGCGGGGACTCAACAACGGCAACACGCACTGGTATATCTTCGACACCGTCTGGTATGAAGAAAAGGCGGGAGATGTCGTCAACGACGCGGTCATGACGCGTAACATCTTCATCGAGGAGACCTACAACGTCTATATTAAGATGATCGAAAACATCAGCTGCCAGTCCGCAGCGAGCAAAAGCATCCTGGCAGGCTCGGACGACTTCGATATATACGGCGATTCGATCTCCACCGCCGCCGCGCTTGCGGCGGACGGGCTGCTCTGCGACCTGCTGACCGTCCCGTTTATCGACCTCGATGCCGGATGGTGGGATCAGAACGCCAACAGCCAGCTGTCGATCATGCATAAACTGTTCGTGACCGTCAGCGACTTTACCCTGATGGATAAGCACGGCACATGGGTGACCCTTTTTGCCAAGCCCATGATCGGGCTCTGGAACCTCGAGGACCCGTATACCCTCGTCAAAGACAACAAATGGACGCTCGACAAGATGTATGACATGGCGAAAACCGTCTCGTATGACGTGGACGGGGACGGGCTGCCTTCAGAAGCCGATTCATGGGGCACTTTCGGGGAAGCCTGGAACGTAAACGCCCTCATGCTGGGCGCGGACATACGCATCTTCACGAAAAATCAGGACGACATTCCCGAATACTCGCTTGAAGGGGAACGCACCGTCAGCGCGTTCGACAAAGCCTATAAGATCCTCGCGGACAAAACCATCACGCTGTTCTTCGACAAATTCAAGGGAACTTATACGGATGTGTGGACCGAGGGAGCCGCTTCGGCCATGGAGGACAACCGCATGCTGTTCTACATCACGGGCATGAACCGCGTTCTGCTGCTGCGCGGGCTGGAAACCGACTTCGGGATCCTGCCCAATCCCAAATACGACGAGACGCAGGAAAACTACAGCATCATCATGACCTACGGCAACACCAATTCCGTATCGGTGCCCATCACGAATTCCGACCTCGAAAGGACCGGGATCCTCCTTGAGGCGATCACCTTTGAATCGGGCAGAACCTCGTTCCCGGCCTATATAGAGACCTCCATCAAAACGAAGTATTCGCGCGACGAGGAGTCTATCGAAATGCTCGACATCATTTTCCGCAGCCGCGCTTTCGACATCGGGTTCATCTTCGACTGGGGAGGCTGCTCCTCCTTCTACACGACCCTGCTCTCTTCCGCCAGCCCCGAACTCGCCTCGTCGATCGCGAAACTGAAGGACGCCGACGTCAAGGCCATGGAAGAAACGCTCGCATTATTCGCTGAACGGGATGCGGGCTGACGCGCATGATCTACGTGAATTCTGTCCGGAGGCTGTCATGAATGCCATGAAAAAGTCCGCTTTTCTGTTCTTATGCCTTGTTCTGTTTTCCGCCTTTCTGCTTCAGGCATGCGCCGATGCGGGCGGTGCGAAAACGGCCGTTACCGGAGAAAGCAGCGCCGAAACGGAACCCGAAACCGAAGACATCTACGCAGGCCTTGTCACAGGGGACTACGGGGGCTATTCGTTCAGGATCCTGAACAACATCAGCAATTTTGCGCTGACGCAGATCGACTCGGAAGCGCTTGACGGCGAGGTCATCAACGACGCCGTTTACGAACGCAACCGCAGGATCGAAGAGAAACTCAATATCGGGATCAGCGAACAGCGCGAGGAATACAATATCGTCAACTCGACGATGGACAAATGCCTCAAAGCGAACGAAGACGCCTATGACATCTTCTTCAACGAGCTGCATTTCGTCATTCCCTACGGAACCGAAGGCTATCTGTATGACCTGCACAGCCTCGCTTCCCTGAAACTCGACGGCGCATGGTGGAATCAGAGCGTCATCTCCGGTCTTACCATCGGCGATACATTGTATGTGCTGTGCGGCGAACTGCATTTTATGTTCCAGGAATCGGCCTGGGTCCTCGGCTTCAACAAAAACATTCAGCAGGACTACAACACGGGCGACGTCTATAAAAATGTCAGGGACGGGGACTGGACTTTCGAGACTTTCGACCGGATGATCAGCGCCGCCGCCGCGGACCTTGACGGGGACGGCAAGTGGACGGCCGCGGATCAGTTCGGGGCGACCGCATACGGCGGAGTGACCATGCCGTTTATCTATGCGAGCGGCGAGTCGCCGATAAAGCGCGACAGCGAAAATCTGCCTTATTACGAGCCCGTGTCCGAAAGATTCGCGGAGGTATACGAAGCGGTCGTCGAAATGGTCTTCGCCGTTCAGGACGGCGGTTTCTTCATGGAAGGGTCCACGAAGGGACTTGCCGCGGGAAAGACCTGGCACGACATGTTCATCGAAGGCAAAACGCTGTTTTACTGCGAAGTGCTGGGTTCGCTGAAAAAGCTTCGTCAGATGGACGGCGAATTCGGCATCGTTCCTTTCCCCAAATACGAGGATACGCAGGATCACGTCACGCTGACCGCCTCCTATGCCGCTGCTCTGGGCGTTCCGGTCACGAATCCCGACGCGGAGCGGACCGCCGTCATCATCGACAACCTGTGCGCCGAATCCCTTCGTTCGGTCAGAAGCGTCTATTACGACGTCCTGCTCGAGGGCAAATACATACGCGACAACGAGTCGGCGGAAATGCTCGACATCATCCTCGGAAACCGGGTATTCGCTTTGGAGCAGATCTACGGCTGGGGCAAGCTTTCGGACACCGTCATGAACGCCGCTTCGGCAAAACAGACGGGCATCGCTTCGAAGATAGCGGCCATCGAGGACAAGATCAGGGCCGACATAGAAAAAACGACCGAGTATTATCTTGCGAATTAACGGGCTTATAAAAACACTTTCAGCCGCGTCCCGACCCGGACGCGGCGCTTTTTTCCGGCCGGACGGCAAACGCGGGAAGCCCTTCACGCAAAATTCAGCGGGTTTTTCATAAACCGACATAAGACTGTCACACACCCCCTCTATACTGTAAGCATCAGAACATCCACAGGACAACGACAGAGGAGGAAGCAGAATGAACAGTTATAACAGTGAGTACAACGGCAGGACAGAAAACACGGACGGTATGACCGATATGCCGGAAAAAACCGCGGAGACCCCCGCCGAAATCATAAAAACCGTTTCCGGCAGGCAGAAGAAAAGCAGGGGACAAAAGGCTTTGACCCGGAGATTCGTAACCGCGGCGGCCGCTTTCGGCATTCTGCTCTCGGGAGCGGCGGGTTTCGGCGGAACCCTTCTCGCGGACCGGGTGACGCGGGAAGCGGTTCAGACGGAAATTTCAGCCGGCATACCGGCAGCGGCGTCGGACGACGGGGAAAGCATCCTCTATAAAGCCGCCGCGGCTGCCGAAGGCGGGCAAAACCTGTATTCCAACGCGATCGCCGCAGTGGCGGCAAAGGCGGCGGATACCGTTGTATCCATCACGACGGAGACCACGGCAAACGACTCCGTATACGGACAATACGTCACCGGCGGAGCGGGCAGCGGCGTCATCCTCTCGGAAGACGGAACGATCATCACCTGCGCACACGTCATCGATGGCGCTTCGGTGATCACTGTGAAGACAGCGGACGGCGCCGAATACAAGGCGGAGCTCATCGGCTCCGATACCGTAACCGACATCGCGGTGATCAGAATCGAAGCGTCGGGCCTTCCCTTCGCGGTTATCGGCGACTCCGGTCTTCTTTCGGTCGGCGACGACGCCGTGGCCATAGGCAATCCGCTCGGGGAACTCGGCGGTACCGTCACAAACGGCATCATCAGCGCGCTTGACCGCGAAGTGGAGATCGGCGGCCGGAAATACAATCTTCTTCAGACGAACGCGGCCATCAATCCCGGAAACTCGGGCGGCGGACTTTTTAATCTCGCCGGAGAACTGATCGGCATCGTCAACGCAAAATCGGCGGGCTCGGGCATCGAAGGACTCGGTTTCGCCATACCGGTCGGCGGCGCTCTGAAAATTGCAGCAGAACTGACCGAAAAAGGATACGTCCCGGGCAGACCTTCACTCGGCATACAGACGGCCGATATAACGGATACGGCCTCCCTTCTGGCGCTCCGTTCGTCGGAGAACGCAAAACTCATCAATCACATCACGGACTACGGCGTTTACTTCATAAGTGACGAAGCGGGAAATCAGACCGGGCTTCTTTACGGCGACCGCATCATCGCGGCGGACGGCATCGCGGTTTCGGACTCATCCTCGCTGTCCGCGCTTCTCGCGGACGGATACGCCCCCGGCGATACGGTGAAACTCACGGTGACCCGCGTCACCGACATAAAGACAAGGCGCAGCGAGATGGCCGAAGTCAGCGTCACGCTGACCGAATCCGTCCCCGAAAATTCTTCCGAAAACTCATAACGGCGAAAGGCAGTTCATTATGAAAAAAACCGGGATCCTATACACTGCCCTCATCTTTTTATGCCTGACGCTCCTGCTTTCCTCCTGCGGCGGATCCGCGGAGGAAACGGTCGCGGCGGGAAGCGTCACGGCCGCGGCGTATGACGCGGACGACGTAAAAACGGAAGCAGACCCGGACGCCGAAGGCGCCGTCCGGGTCAATCTTTCGGGTGAAACCGGCGTCGTCATCACGGAGGCGGGAAGCTATATCCTGTCGGGAACACTCGCCGACGGGCAGGTCAAGGTCGACATCCCGATCGATGAAACGGTCTTTCTGATCCTCGACGGCGCCGATATCCGCTGCTCCGGCGGTGCGGCGGTCTGCATCCTCAACGCGGGCAAGACGGTCATCACCCTCGCGGATGAAAGCGTCAACAGCATCACCGGCGGGACAGGAAACGATTCCGGCGATTCCGCCGAAAGCGATGCGTCGGGCGCTGTTTATTCGAAGGACGACCTGACCGTCAACGGAACGGGTACGCTGACCGTCACGGCGGATGACAGCCACGGGATCCACTGCAGGGACGACCTGAAGATCATCGGCGGCACCATTACCGTATATTCGGCAAACGACGCCCTGAAGGGCAGAGACAGCGTGACCATACGCGGCGGCACGCTCATCCTGAACGCAGGGGGAGACGGCATACAGTCGAACAATGCGGAGGAAACCGGCAAAGGGACCGTGTTCATCGAAGGCGGAGAGCTCGATATCACGGCGGTATCCGACGGCATTCAGGCCGAAACCGAACTACTCGTCACGGGAGGAAACATCACTCTGCTGACCGGAGGGGGCAGTGGCCGGGCGGCCGTTTCCACACGGGACACAGGAGACCGCGCCGTTCCTGATATGAATTCCGGCGCCACGGCCGCATACGAACCCGCCGCTGCCTTTACCTCGGCGGAAGATGACTCCGTCAGCGCAAAAGGGCTGAAGAGCGGATCCCTCATCACGCTGTCCGGATGCACCGTCACCGCCGATTCGGCGGACGACGCCGTCCATTCCGACGGAGACATCCTGATCAAAAGCGGGACGCTGGTCCTGCAGTCGGGGGACGACGGGATCCATGCCGAATTCATCCTGCAGGCGGACGGCGGCACTGTCAGCATTTTAAAAAGCTACGAGGGTCTCGAAGGCGCCTCGATCATTCTCAACGGCGGGGAAATAACGGTGAACGCCTTCGATGACGGCATCAATGCGGTAAACGGCGGGGATGCGGACATACGTCAGAGCGGCTGGGCGGCTCAGGACGCGTCGGTCTCGGTAAACGGCGGTGTGACAAAGATCATCGCCGCCGGCGACGGCCTCGACTCGAACGGGAGCATTGCGATGACCGCCGGAGAGCTCATGATAGACGGCCCTGTCGATCAGGGCAACGGCGCCCTGGACTACATGGGCACTTTCGAGATATCGGGCGGCACCCTCACAGCCGCGGGCAGCGCCGGCATGGCGCAGAACGCTTCCTCCGGATCGGTACAGTGTTCGGCTCTGATCGCATTTGCGGAACAGGCCGGCGGTTCGGAACTGAAGCTGACCGACGCGTCGGGCAAAACGATCCTGTCCTGCACCCCGTCGAAGGCGTATGCCTGCATCCTCCTCTCCTCACCGGAGCTTAAAAAAGGCGGATCCTACACGCTGACTTCGGGGGGTGAGGAGATCGCATCCTTCACCCAGTCGGACACCGTTACCTCATCGGGGACATTCGGAAGGGGACAGGGCGGTATGCCGCCACAGGGCGGTATGCCGTCCGGAAGGCCGGACCGGAGGGGTTAGAAATATAAAAGAGATGCGGCCGGGCGATGAAAAATCGCGAAGGCCGTTTCTCTTTTTTTGTTTTTCCGCTGTTTTCATTGACATCGCGGCGTTTTGCGGATAAAATAAAACCGATCCTACTTTTAAAAAAGGCGGTCTGTTATGAAATATCAGCCCTTGACGAGACAGGAGATCAAAGACGTCATCCACGGCGTGAAAAACGCTTCACGGATACCGGTCAACCTGCATTTCTGGACGCATCCCAATTCGTTTGCCCCGGAAAGGCAGAACGCGGTCCTCGAAATCATGAGCCGTTACCCCGAAGACATCGCGTTCATTGGAGCGGATATCCCTTCCGTTTTCGACGGACGCGCGGACGACCCCGAATACCGCTGGGTGAATTATAAAAAGGACTTCGGCCAAAACAAGGCGCTTGACGAGCGGGCGGCCATCGAGGACTGGTCGGAACTGGACGGCATCCTCGCGAATTTTCCGAGCGCGGATTATCCCGGTCTTTTTCCGCACAGACCCGCCGACGACGGGCGGTACCGTCTGGCGCACTGGTGGTACTGCCTTTTTGAAAGGCACTGGCAGCTCAGGGGCATGACGGGGGCCCTGACCGATTATTACGAATATCCCGCGGAAGTTCACAGGCTTTTCAGAGCCGTCACCGATTTTTATCTGCGTCTGATCGAACGGGCAAAAACCGAAACGGGCGCCGACGGCGTCTTTACCTCCGACGACCTGGGCACGCAGACGAGTCAGTTCTTTTCGCAGGCGGTCTTCGACGAATTTTACAAGCCCTACTACAAAGAGATATCGGACAAAATCCATTCGCTGGGAATGGACTTCTGGCTGCACGCCTGCGGATGCATCGACAAATTCCTGCCTTCTTTTACAGAAGACATTCATCTCGACGTCATTCACCCCATCCAGAAATACACGATGGAAGAGAAGGAGATCGCACGGCTTTACGGAGACAAAATCTGCGTCTGGGCGGGATTCGACGTTCAGAGGATCATTCCCTACGGGACGCCGGAAGATGTCAGGAAAGAAGTGAGATACCTGTATGACACATACGGAAATAAAAACGGAAGGCTGATGTTTACGGCGGGCAACGGCATCAACGACGACTGTCCCCTCGACAGTCTTGAGGCGCTGTACGACGAAGCCTTTACATACGGCCGGCGTCAATGACCCGCAGCCGGAAGACCCTGCCGTTCTCATTATAAAGATCGGAGCAGCCGGATGAGAGAAACCGACGAAGCGGCGCTGAAAGCGGCAAAAGACGACAGGCTTTTTGAAAAGTTCGTAAAAAAGCATAAGCCTTTCATCAAAAGCTGCACCGCGAAATTCACGCACAGATACGTCACCGAAAGCGACGACGAATGGTCGGCCGCGCTTTCGGCTTTTTCGGACGCCGTAAAAACCTATCGGCCCGGCGGCGCCGGATTTTTTTCCTACGCCGAACTGCTCATAAAGAGAAGGCTGATCGATTACCGAAGGCTCGAAATGAAATACAGTGCGGAAATCCCGGCCGACCCCGCTTTTTTCGAAACGGAGCCCGGCGGCGAAGACGACGCCCCGGACGCGGCGCTGCGGCACAGGATCATCGAAAGAACAACGGAAACGCCGGACAATTCGCTGAAATACGAGATCGAGGCGATCGGCAGCGAGCTGCGCAGATACGGATTTGCCTTTCATGACCTGACCGGCTGTTCCCCGCGTTCGGAGAAAACAAAAGAAGCATGCAAAAAAGCCGTGCTGTTTATCCTCGGCGATCCCGGCCTTTTTGCTCTGATCAGAAAGACAAAACGCCTCCCGATGAAAATAATTTCCGAAAACACACGGATACCCCTGAAAATCCCGGAGTTTTACCGTAGGTATATAATAGCGGCGGCAGAAATACTTTCCGGAGAGTATCCCTGCCTTGCCGGATATCTTACGTATATCGGAAAGGACGGTCCTTAAATGAAGATAAAAGCGGTTGTTGTTGAAATAAAAGGGAATAAAGCCGTATTCCTTTCCGATGACGGACGTTTTGCCGAACAGGCAAATAAAAACTACAGGATCGGACAGGAAGTGGAATATACCATGAAAAAGAATATCAGCTTTAAAAAATTCGCCGCATACGCGGCAGCGGCGTGCGTGCTCCTTGTGGCCGGCGCGGGCCTGCTTACCTACAACATGCCCTCGGCTTATGTGAGCCTTGACGTGAATCCGGCGGTCGAATACACAGTAAATATGTATGACCGCGTCCTTTCGGTCAGAGGGGTCAATGAAGACGGGACCGAGATCATCCGTGAGATCGAACTCGATAGCCTCAAAAACCAGCCGATCGAAACGGCGATCTCCATGACGGTCGACGAAATAGCAAAGCTGGGATATCTCGACAGCGAAGGCTCCGGCGTCGTGATCGCGGCATCCGCCCGTGATCCGCAGAAGTCCGGCGAACTCGCCGTAAAACTTGAGGACGCCGCAAACGAAGCTCTCGAAAGAAACAGCCTCGAACGGACGGCAAGCGCCGAGGCGGTCGGCAGGGAACGCGTCGAAGAAGCCAAAAAACTCGGCGTCACGCCCGGCAAGCTGAATCTCGTCGAAAAGCTCAAAGCCGGAGCCCCCGACCCCGACAGCATCGACATAAACGACTGGCTCGACAGGTCCGTAAAGGACATTATGGCTCAGACAAAGGAAAACAAAGAGCAGAACAGGGAACGGAACAACGATAAAGGCGATAAAAGCGAAGGATCCGAAAACGGCAGCGAAAACGGGAAACCCGAAACAACCGGAGAAGGATCTTCCGACGGTTCCGAAAACAACGAGAACAACGGGAACAACGGAAAAAGCGATGACGATGACAAAGGCAACGGCAAAGATGACGGCAAAGGCGACGACAAAGACGACGACAAAGATGACGATATAGACGACGGCAAAGATAACGACAAAGACGACGACATAGACGAAGACAAAGACGACGACATAGACGAAGACAAAGATGACGACATAGATGACGACAAAGATGACGATAAAGATGACGACGACATAGACGAAAACGACGACAAAGACAACGGCAACGGCAATGACGGCAACGGCAACGGCGGTAACGGCGGCGGCAACGGGAATTAAACCGAACGACGCCCCGGAATGATAACTCCGAAAGCAGGGGGGAGGAGGGTGTAAAATAGTTTGTGTAAACTCCGAATACATGATAAAATAAAAAAAGAA
>CAZVPD010000061.1:1621-19608 GCA_964628455.1 uncultured Lachnospiraceae bacterium | reverse complement strand
CTTTAAATGACGCTCGATCATTTTCGTATATACTCTGGCACCGCTTATGACATTAATATAGAGGGAAAGGACCGCATCTACACATAAAAACGCTTCGGGTATGGCTATACGCCTGTTTGCAGAGTCATCAAGCGTTCTTTCCAGCCACTGAGAAGCGGCAGTCATTGCCGGATTGGTCAGGTCGCATATCACATAGCGTGAAAGCGACGCGATTCTTTCGCTTCTCATGGGATTTCGCTTGTATGCCATGGCTGAAGATCCGATTTGATTTTCTTCAAAAGGCTCGTCGAATTCCTTCAAATGGGATAAAAGGCGAAAATCATTGGAAAATTTATATGCGCTTTGCGCAATTCCCGACAATACAGACAAAACAATAAAATCGATTTTACGTGAATATGTCTGACCGCTGACAGGATAAAATGAATCAAATCCCATTTTTTCGGTTATTTTAAATTCAAGTTCCTTTACTTTCTCATGGTCACCGCTAAACAATTCCAAAAAGCTTGCCGCGGTACCTGTTGTTCCTTTACACCCCAGTAATCTCAGTTCGTTTATCCTGCCGCATACCTGCTCGTAGTCAAGGAGCAGATCCATCAGCCAGAGAGCAGCACGCTTTCCGACTGTTGTAGGCTGGGCTGCCTGGAAATGCGTGAAAGCCAGAGCAGGAATATTCTTATTTTTATCGGCAAATTCGGCAAGTACGGAAATGGTATTTACAAGCAGTTTTTTTATTTGAAGAAGAGCTGATTTCATCTGAATAATATCCGTGTTATCCCCGACATAACAGGATGTCGCACCGAGGTGTATAATACTTTTTGCCTTAGGACAGCACTCTCCGTAGGTCAGAACGTGAGCCATTACATCATGACGGACAACCGATTCTTTTTCTGCGGCAAGTTTATAATCAATATCGTAAATATGCTCACGCATTTCAGCGATCTGATCGTCGGTTATGTTGATCCCGAGTTCTTTCTCGCTTTCAGCAAGCGCGATCCATAACTTTCGCCAGGTTGAAAACTTCATATCATCAGAGAAAATCCGAAGCATTTCCCTGCTTGCATATCGCCGTCCCAAAGGTGTCTCATATACATCATGAGAAGTCATCGGGTTATTCTCCTGTATATTTCTTCATACGCTTCGATAACATTTCCCAGATTTCTCCGGAAACGGTCCTTATCAAGTTTTTCGTCACTTCCGGCATCCCAAAAACGGCAGGTGTCAGGCGAAATTTCATCGGCAAGCATGAATTCACCGTCGGCAGACCGTCCGATTTCGATCTTAAAATCGATTAATTTTATTCCCTTTGCTTTAAAAAATTCCGTAAGATGCCTATTGATATCAAATGCCATCGACGTTATGGTATCAAGGTCATCGCGAGATGCAATTCCCAATGCAATGATATGGTAATCGTTGATCAGCGGATCATTCAGTTCATCGTTTTTATAACTGAATTCGAGGACCGGCGCAAGAAGATTTGTTCCTTCCGCAACCCCGTATCTTTTTGAAAAACTGCCTGCCGCCACATTACGGACGATCACTTCAAGCGGAACGATTACCACTTTCTTCACGAGGATATCGGTTTCGTTTAATTGTTCGATAAAATGATTCTTAACGCCTTTTTCCGTAAGCATCCGATATATAATTCCGGTAATTTCGCAATTCAGCCGGCCTTTTCCCTCGATTTCCTCTTTCCTCTGACCATTCAAAGCTGTCGCGGTGTTTTTATATCTTATGATATACGTATCGGGATCCTCTGTTTTAAAAACCTGTTTTGCTTTGCCTTCATATAAAAGATCCAACGTTTTCATCATTGACGTCCTTTCGATTTGCTCTGATTTATATTTATTGACCTGCATGACTTATACCTAATATATGAAGTTCGGTTTCATTCAAACCGACTCCCCGAAGCATTAATCGATTTCCCCTAAGAGCTTCAATCGAATTTATCCCCATTCCGCCCATCATTTCTTTAATCTCATGTGTCCATGCATGGATTAAACGAACAAGCCGTATGTATCCTATATCGGGATTCAGTCTTCGGACAAGTTCGGGACGCTGTGTTGCTATGCCCCAGTTGCATTTACCGCTATGACAGCTCCTGCATAGATGGCATCCGAGGGCAATCAGAGCGCCCGTTGCTATATAAACCGCATCGGCCCCCAGGGCAATGGCTTTTACAACATCGGCACTGCTTCGGATCGACCCGCCGGCAACCAGAGATACTTCACCCCTGATACCCTCATCGCGAAGTCTTGCATCAACCGACGCAAGAGCCAGTTCAATCGGAATCCCGACATTATCCCTTATGCGTGAAGGAGCTGCACCGGTTCCGCCTCTGAATCCGTCAATTGCGATGATATCCGCTCCGCTTCGGGCTATACCAGAAGCAATTGCGGCAACGTTGTGAACAGCAGCAATTTTAACGATTACCGGTTTTTTATAATGAGTCGCTTCCTTCAATGACATCACAAGCTGATGCAGATCTTCAATCGAATAGATGTCATGGTGCGGAGCCGGTGATATGGCATCCGAACCTTCCGGAATCATACGGGTTTTCGATATGTCGCCTACGATTTTTGTCCCGGGCAGATGACCGCCGATCCCCGGTTTCGCTCCCTGTCCCATTTTTATTTCTATAGCGGCGCCTGCATTCAGGTAATCCGGATGAACACCGAAACGTCCCGAGGCAACCTGGACGATTGTATTGGGTCCGTATTTGTAAAAATCCTCGTGAAGACCGCCTTCACCCGTATTATAATAGATCCCGAGTTCCTGTGCCGCTCTGGCAAGACTTTCATGCGCATTATAACTGATCGAACCGTATGACATTGCCGAAAACATGACCGGAACGGAGAGCTTAAGCTGAGGTTTTAAATTATTTATTAATCTGCCGTTTTCGTCCCGTTCTATCTTTGCCGGTTTCTGTCCGAGGAAAGTGATTGTTTCCATTGGTTCGCGTAAAGGATCAATCGAAGGATTGGTTACCTGAGATGCATTGATAACAATTTTATCCCAGTATACGGGATATTGTTTCGGATTGCCCATTGACGAAAGCAATACGCCGCCGCTGCCGGCCTGCTTATATATTTCACTGATTATACTGCCTTCCCAGTTTGCATTTTCACGGAAGGTATGGTCTGACTTAACAATTTTAAGCGCTCTCGTAGGACAGAGAGAAACACATCTGTGGCAGTTGACACATTTGGAATCATCGGCGATCATCTGAGATGATTCTTTATCGTATGAGTGTACTTCATTTGCACACTGCCGTTCACATACTCGGCAGCTGATGCATCGCGCCGGATTACGTATAACTTCATATTCCGGATAAAAGAAATCTATGGCCATTATTTTAATCCTCTGTCAAGCGTGTAAATAACCGCTTCACCGCCGCGCGGAGCCCATATCCTGTCGATGTTCGGTTCGATAATTTTTATTGCGGATTCCTCACTGGCGATATAGACCATGTTGTCTTTTTCTCCTATAACCATCGAACGAAGTTTTAAACGGTCGTTCAACGCCATAATTCCGCCGTTAAATCCTAAAAGGATCGAGAAGGGTCCGGTTATCAGCAGGCTTGAAAACGCGTTGCGCAGATATGTCAGCTTTATGCGGTCTTCCTCACTCCTGCGTTCTATATCAATCCAAAAAGGCGCCGCGATGACATCGGCCATTTCTTTTAAAGTCAGTCCCTGTCTTCGCACAAGAAAATCAACTATATATGTTATAACTTCGGTGTCGGTCAGTAAAGTGCATTTATAACCGAACATTTCGATGTAGCGCCTGTTTGCGTCATATGAAGAAATTTCACCGTTATGCACGACAGAATAATCAAGCAAAGCAAACGGATGAGCTCCCCCCCACCAGCCGGGTGTGTTTGTGGGATATCGCCCGTGAGCTGTCCAGAGATATCCCGCGTAATCATCAAGACGATAAAATTCACCGACATCTTCGGGATAACCGACTGCCTTAAAAACACCCATGTTCTTACCGCTTGAAAATATATAGGCGCCTTCAATTTCGGTATTGACCCGAATCACGCTTTCCGCTACAAATTCATTGATTTCAAGCTGGCTGTCCGCAAGTTTTGTCGGAAGCGGATACACGAAATAACGCCAGATCAGAGGTTCATTGGTGATTTTTTTTGTTTTTTTAATCGGGATCTTTGATAAGTTTATCACATCGAAATTTCTGTCAATGAAACTTTCACATTCCTCTTTAGCTTTTATATTATCATAAAACACATGGAAAGCATAAAATTCGCTGTATTCGGGGTATATACCGTAACCGGCAAATCCCCCGCCCAGACCGTTGGAACGTTCATGCATCAGTGCTATTGATTTTATAATTTTACTGCCGTTGATACGTGTACCGTCTCTCGAGAATATACCCGATACGGCACAGCCGGCGGGAATACGATTACCTTTTTGCCCTTCTTTTAACACGGATATTTCTCCTTAAAATAAAATAAGCATCCGAATGCCGCAAAGTTTTTTCACCTTTCAGCTTTCAGACACCATTGTCCCTTTATGATATATATTATATATTATTTCGGATGGTTTGTCAATCTGTTTTCGTTAAAATTTCAATTATAGCAGATTTCATAGAAAAATAAAAAACATCCTGTTTTTTTACTGTATTATTGTCGACATCGAAAATATCCCAATCCGTCCGTTTCTGCTGCACCGGATTAAAAAGCCATAAGAACTATTCACTTTGAATTAACAGATAATTCATAATAACCGACGTTTTAAACTGTATAATAAGGGCATGATTCACCCATAATATGCGATTTTTAATAAAAGGACGGTCAAACAATGTCAAAAATCAAAATAGGTGTATTCGGTGCGCATCGCGGGATGACTATGATCCATCAGCTGATCGGAAATCCCTATGCGGAACTCGTAGCTGTATGCGACAAATACAAACCGGTTCTCGATCAATGCGCAAAACTTGCGGCTGATGTCGGCATTAAAATAGGATTGTATGAAAAATTCGATGACTTTTTTCAATGCGACATGGAAGCGGTTGTTATGGCGAATTACGCTCATGAACATGCCAAGTTCGCTGTTGGACTTCTGGAGAGCGGGCGTCATATCATGAGCGAGGTTCTTACATGCGCCAATCTGGCGGAAGCTGTCCGGCTTGCCGAAACAGTTGAAAAAACCGGAAGAGTCTACTCTTATGCCGAAAATTATTGTTACTTCAATACAACCTATGAAATGAGACAGTTATATCAGCGCGGTGATATCGGTGAACTGATGCATGCGGAAGGTGAATATATCCACGACTGCTCATCTATCTGGCCGCAGATCACCTACGGCGAAAAGGGACACTGGCGGAATCAGCTCTATTCGACTTTTTATTGCACGCATTCTCTCGGACCCGTCTTATATGCAACCGGACTGCGTCCGGTTCGCGTTATAGGTATGGAAACCCGTAATATGCCGTATATGCGTGAACTCGGTTCAAATGCCGCATCCTGCGGAATGGAAATTATCATGCTTGAAAATCACGCAATGGTAAAAAGCATACACGGCGGATTGAAACGCGAACCGGGATCGATCAATTACCAGCTTTACGGTTCCAAAGGTTCAATGGAAACCGACCGCTGGGACGGCGGACAGCTTCATGTTTACAGAGAGGGAGACCGCAACTGTGTAGGGAATCATGTCAAATACTGTCCCGAATTTACCATTAAAGACGCGGCCGGCGCCGGACACGGCGGGGGTGACTTTTTTACAACACACTATTTTATAAGAAATATCCTCGGCGACGAAGAAGCAAAAACGAATTGCATCGATGTTTATCAGGCGATCGATATGTGTATACCGGGTATTTTGGCATACAGATCCATTGTAAGCGGTAATAAACCGCAGGAAATTCCGAATCTGCGGAATAAAAACGAGCGTGATAATTACCGGAATGATACATTCTGTACATTCAGAGAATCCGCAGGAGATATGTGGGTATCGAATAATATGCATCAGGAGGACGATATACCCGATGATGTTTACGACAGGGTAGCGGAAAAATGGCATAAGGGTGAACCGGGATAATCTTTCGGGTTCTTTCATATGCAGCTTGTTTGGCTGTTTTATAAATATTCATCAAAAAAGCACAATCGGAATTGTGCTTTTTTGAATGACTTTTAACGGAATGCTATTTTTCCGGCTTTATTGACATTATATCCGAAAAATGATATAATCGCAGTAACATAAAGAAATATATATATTTATAGAAACAAAAACCGGTGCAAAAAACATTTCCCTATATTCCGACCGTTTCCAACCATCCTCTTAATAAGGTTTATAAAACCGGCCGCGTATTTTTTCCCATATTTTAATCCTTGTTTTTTAAATTTTCAAGTTCGGCTGTCCAGTCCAGATGACAATATTCCTTTGCCCTTTCGTCCGTATTGAACCAATCGATAAAATCAGCAAACATCTCCCGGCTCCAGGTTGCATCAATCTGTGCTGTGGTATATTTACGTTCCGTTAATCTTATAAAACCGAATATATCCCGGACATGCGATTTTTCCGCGTTGATTACAACAATTTCAGCGAGATGAGCGGGTATAAATATGACTCCCGAAATCGTTCCCAGAACAATATCACCGGGCAAACAAATCGCTTTGCCGATACGTGTCGGCGTATTGAATCCCGTCATCGTGACATCATTGATGCCGGTCGGATCGATGCCCCGGTAGTAAACCTGTATATCCGGGATTTTGACAATCTGTTCGTTGTCACGGATTCCGCCCCAGATCACCGCGCCGCCGCGTTTTGTGCGTGTCGCAATGGCAGTCGAAAGGTTACCGCCCACATAAGTCCCTTCGAATATTTTATCAAAAAGATCGATGACGATCACATCGTCCTCAACAAGGCTGTCGATGACCCATTGATTAAAAAAGCCGCGTCTTCCCTCTTCTTTATGACCGTATTCGAGCAGTGTATCATGCAGGTCGGGGCGACGGGGCACAAGCGTTGCGGTCACCGCGCGGCCGACGAGTTTTACATTGTGATGCGTTGTTTTCAATTCACCTTCAAACTGATATTTATATCCGCGTCCCCATAAAGGCCCCCAAGCTTCCTCAAGAGTAATATTACGGATCCGCCGTAATATATCCGCCGAAACCTTCGGACGCCCGTCCTCAAACCTTTCACCGTTCCAAAACGGTGTGATCTGAACAATATCCTCGTATGCACTGAATTTCATTCTGTTACCGTCCTTCTTTTGCAGGTCAAATACAAAACATGCATCTTTCATTTTTTCAAGACGAGCAGGAAAAGAAAGAACGTGTCCATTATTATATCCTGCAGTATTTATATGTCGATGATACCATATATAAGAATTAAATGCAATATAAACGGAGTTAAATTATGGACAATAACTTTCAGGAAACATTATCATTCGTAAACACATGTTCACGTCCGTCTTCCCTGCGCATTACCGATATTCGGTTTACAGATATAATCGGCGCCCCGATGCGCTGCACGCTGATGAAAATATATACGAACCAGGGGATTGCAGGTCTGGGTGAAATCCGCGACGCAGCAAGCCGCACTTATGCGGCTATACTAAAAAGCCGTTTGCTTGGTGAAAATCCCTGCTGCATCGATAAACTTTTTCGCCGTATCAAACAATTCGGAGGTCCGGCACGTCAGGCAGGCGGTGTCTGCGGAATAGAAATAGCCTTGTGGGACCTTGCGGGAAAAGCTTACGGAATTCCGGTTTATCAAATGCTCGGAGGTAAATTCCGCGATAAAATCCGCATATACTGCGATACCGACGTTAACGGAAAACACACCGGAACAGATATGGGCAACGCTCTCAAGGAACGTATGCAAAAAGGATTTACTTTTCTTAAAATGGATCTGGGCCTCGGCATTCTGCACGGGGAGGAAGGGACTGTATCCGCTCCGTCGGGATTTTTAAAGGAACTCTCATCGGGGGGAAGATTTGAAGGTTATGATCATAACAATCCCGAGCACAGACGTTTTGCCTCGAACAGAAATTATGACCTGTATAACATCGCGCATCCTTTTACGGCAATACATATAACGGAAAAAGGATTTGATATTCTGGAAGAATATGTCCGTCAGGTCCGTGAGGTGATAGGATATGAAGTTCCTCTGGCTGTTGATCACTTCGGTCATATAGGGATCGAAGACGCCGTAAAATTATGCCGCCGCATCGAAAAATATAACCTTGCATGGGCGGAAGACCTGATACCCTGGCAGTATACCGATCTGTATGTACGGCTGCGGAGCAATACTGCGGTTCCGATCTGCACCGGTGAAGATATATATCTGAAAGAAAATTTCCTGCCGCTTTTAAAAGCCGGCGGAGTTTCGGTCATTCATCCGGATCTGTTGTCTTCGGGCGGAATACTGGAAAATAAAAAAATCGGCGATATGGCTCAGGACTACGGTACAGCCATGGCGATTCATATGGCCGAATCCCCTGTCACCGCATATGCCGCGGTACATTCCGCCGCATCCACCGAAAATTTTCTGGCTTGTGAAAACCATTCCGTTGACATTGACTGGTGGGATTCGATCGTTTCCGGCGCACCCGAAAAAATCATAAAAAACGGATACATCGACGTCCCCGAAAAACCGGGTCTGGGAATCGATGATTATAACGATGAAATTCTGGCTGAGCACATCGATCCCGCCTTTCCCGAATTGTGGGCTTCAACCGAAAGCTGGGATAACGAACGTTCGCATGACAGAACCTGGAGCTGACTATGAAAACGATCTTTATTTCCGATAACCGCGAGCCGGCTGCAGTCCTTGCGGCGGAATATCTGCATGAATCCGGTTATCACGTCATCTTAAACGACCTCGGCGGTAAAAAAGCGAGTGTCTGCGAAAATTCCTCCCTCGATGTCACGGATTATGCTGTCCTTCACCGGTATTTTTCCTCTTTTAGCCCGGACTTTTACGGGATTATTATTCCGGCTCCGCCGGTTCATATCGTATCGATCGAAACTGCCGATGAAGCGATATGGGAAACATCCATGCGGGCAGGTGCGCTTTCTTCCATGATTCTGACACGGGCTGCAGGTGAAATACTGGCGGAAAACGGCAGCGGGGTCATTATATACCTCGGCAGTATCCATGCCGAAAAACCGACCGGCTGTTCTTTTGTTTTTTCCGCCGCATGTTCCGCGGTTCAGATGTTATGCCGAGAAGCGGCACTCGATTTCGGCGCCGAAGGAGTCAATTGTTTCTATCTGCAGCGGGGAGTTATGGAACATGATCTGGGAAATAAAAACAAATATACCAATATTTACTGCAGACCGGAACGCCGTTATCCCCAAAAAAGACTGCCTTCACAGGACAGCCTTAACGGATTGATCTTGTTTTTACTGACCGGTGCTGCCGGTCCCCTAAACGGAGCAGACCTGCGGGCCGATGAAGGATTTGTCATGTATTACGGCAATCATATGGCGGAAAATAAAAAGACTGCTGCCGGACATGATAAAAAAAGAGGTGATCCGGTTGTCTAAACAAAAACGAATTGCTCTGATTACAGGCGGAGGCAAAGGAGTCGGAGCCGGCATAGCCCGGATATTCTGTGAAGCCGGAATATACGTCTGCATGGGGTACAACAGCAACTTCACTTTGGCCGAACAAAACCTTAGGCGGATTACCGATAAAGGAGGCAATGCATTTATTTATCAAGCCGACATATCCGACCGGATTCAAATACAGAAAATGGTTCAAGTAACGGCGGAAAGATTCGGCGGGATCGATATACTGGTCAATTGCGCGGCTCTTCAGCCCAATAAATATATTTCGGAGTATGACGCCGAATTGTTTATAAAGATATGGCAGATCAACATAGGCGGATATATACGCGCAACTCAGGAATGTCTGCCTTTTTTAAAAACAAGTTTATGTCCGCGTATCATAAATATATCGTCCGTTCACGGTAAACGTCCGGCTGTATTTGACGCGGGTTATTCGATGACCAAAGGAGCCATACGAATGTTTACCCGTGAAGCAGCACTGGAATTTGCAAAATACGGCATTACTGTCAACTGTATTGATTTGGGAGCTTGCCGTGTCGAAGGAAAAACAGGAAATTATCCGTTCAGATTATATCATGATAAAGGGACCCATGAAAACCCCGGACATCCTCTCGGCCGAATCGCGTTGCCTGAAGATGCGGGTCATCTGGCGCTTTTTCTTGCAAGTCCCGAAGCGCACAACATCAACGGCGCCGGTATACGTCTTGACGGAGGCGCAATGCTGACATGATCACAGCGGATTTTCGGCGTTTCCCGCCAGAAAGTCCAGAATTCTTTTACGAATTTCCTCATCTGTAATCACTGCCGGCTGCCAGCGTTCAACAAAGCAGTAACACGGTATAATATGATCCGATGTGTCAAGAAGAAATCCGCCAGCAACAGTGAAGGTATACTGATAAATAATCGTTCGGTTTTCACCCCTTCCGGCACCGAACAGAAAATTACCGAGTGAATAAATGATATTTACACCGTTGTATTTCTCAACAGGCTGCAATACATGAGGATGATGGCCGATCAATAAATCAACCCCTGCATCTGCCAGCCTGTGCGCCGCAGCGACGATGTTGTCGGGAGGAGTATATGTTCTTTCAATGCCTCCGTGAAAATAAACGATGATAAAATCAGCCGACAGTCTGATCTCCGGCATGGACACCATCAAACGGTCGATGTTACGGGAATTCATGATATTTACGCATATCAAACCGATTCTGTATCCGTGTTTTTCCAGAATTAAAGGATGATCGTCATCGCCCCATAATAATCCCGCGTTTTCCGCAGCCGCAGCGGTATCCTTTTTACCCTGTTCGCCGTAATCATAGGTATGATTGTTAGCGAGTGATATAATGTCTACGCCGCCTTCTTTAAATATCGACGCGTTAGCCGATTTGCTTTTATACCAGTAAGCTCCGTCATATCCTTTATCCGTTGCTGTCAGGTCTCTGTCCGAAAAAACATTTTCACAATTTGCGACTGTAAAGTCATCGGCTTTAAAAATATCCGATACTCCTGCAAAAAAATACGAGGGATCTTCCTGATCTGCCCGATAATTAAATGTATTCCAGTTATATTCACCCTTATAGGATGCCAGCATACAATCCCCGATAAAAGAAATCGTAATTGTGTTTATTTCGACAGATTCATCTGCTGCGGCGGGAACGCTGTCTCTCGGAAGAACGTTTATACTTCCTTCGGGAACGGTATATAAATTTCCCGGCATATCATTCCGAATATACCTGTCCCACTGTGTATTGATCAGTTCTTCGGCGGAATGCAAGATACCGTCCGTTCCGCATGCGGTAAGAAGCGAAATAAAAAGACATAAAAACACACATATCAACAGAATTTTTAAAAGCCTGATAGAATCGCCTCCGATGTTATCTTTTATACATTTTACACAATTCCGAGCCATAAGTCAAGCGGATTTGAATTTTAAACCATGCGGACTTAATTCGCATCCGCCGAATCAATTTTTCATCGGAGGAAAACGACATGGTCATTTTCAAATGCCCCGTATGCGGTAAAAATTTAATTGAAAACGGATCGGGTTTGAAATGTGATGCCGGTCACAATTTTGACCGTTCAAGAAACGGATACTACAATCTTCTGATGACAAATACCGGACGGCACGGAGACGACCGGATGATGGTGCGCGCGAGATCCTCTTTTCTGGATTCCGGTTATTACCAGCCGCTGCTTGACGGTCTGTCCGATAATATTCTGAATCATTTATCAAGCGGCATTCTGGTGGATGCGGGATGCGGCGAGGGTTATTATACCGGAGGCATATCCGAAAAACTGAAATCAGCCGGTATACACGCGGAAATCATTGCAGTCGACATATCCAAAACAGCAGTCGACACAGCCGCAAAGCGCAGGGGAGCCGCTGCCTACGCAGTGGCCAGCGTCTATGATCTTCCGTTGCATGACGCTTCTGCCGACGCAATCCTGAATATATTCGCACCTTTTAGCATCGGCGAGTATAAACGCATACTGAAAGAAGGCGGGAAAATATTCTGTGTGATCCCTCTTGAACGCCATCTTTTCGGGTTAAAAAAGCTGATATATGATCATCCCTATATAAACGAAGTCAAACCGTATCAGACATCCGGATTGATTTTAACGGAGGAACATGATATTAAATATTCGTTTGTTCTTCATTCAAATCAAGACATCATGAATTTATTCATGATGACACCATATTATTATACAACGGGAGAAGAGGACCAGAATAAAATAAAAAACGCATCTTTTCTGGAAACAGAAGCTGAATTCCGAATATTGACCTATAAAAGGAAATAATTTATGCCGACAAAAAAGTTATTTTCAGCCAATGCGGCATTCCAGCATATAGAAGTCATAAAAACAAACAGAAACAAACGGTATAAATTAGGGCAATTTTTTATCGAAGGTGTCCGCAATATAAACGAAGCGGTAAAAAACAACTGGAAATTCGTATCGTTGTGTTATTCGACGGAAATGACTTTATCCCGCTGGGCATGCGATATTATTAAAAACATAAAAACAGAAACCAACTATGAACTGACCGCAGCTTTGATGAGTATTCTGAGTTCCAAGGAAAATCCTTCCGAAATTATCGCGGTTGCCGAGATGAGAGAAGACGGATTTAACCGGTTGAAACAATCCCATTGCCCGATGATAGTTTTGTTTGACCGGCCGTCCAATAAAGGCAATCTCGGTACAATGATCAGATCCTGTGATGCGTTTGGATTAGACGGAATTATCATCACAGGGCATGCGGTCGATTTATATGATCCCGAAGTTATTACGGCGTCAATGGGGTCGTTTTTCTATGTTCCATGTATAAGAATCGCCGACAGCGTTTCTCTTTTAAAATATATGGATCAAATGAAATCAGATCATCCGTCCTTCAGAATAATCGGAACTACGGCACACAAAGAAAAAAGCATATATAATACGGACCTGACGGTTCCCACGCTCATTATGATCGGAAACGAAACCGACGGACTCAACCGCAGTTTAAAGGAATATTGCGATATTCTGGCGACAATCCCCATGGCGGAACAATCATCCGCTTCCTCCATAAATGTCGCCTGTGCTGCGACAGCCGTTTTTTCCGAGGCGATGAGGCAGCGATATTTTAAAAGCATATGATTTTTATAAATTATAAATAATACACAGAAAGGAACGTATGATACGGCAGCGGCTTTATCATACAGGATTGATTATGGCGCTTTTGCACGTAAACTTTTTTTCGAATACTCTGGGAATGATGATGATGATGGATGTCATCCTCCCTCAGAACACACCGCAGGACTCGGTGTATCCCTCGCTGTATCTGCTCCACGGAATGAGCGATGACCATACCGTCTGGCAGCGGCGCACTTCCATCGAACGATACGCAGATGAAAAAAGAATAGCGGTCATTATGCCCTCCACCCATCTCGGCTGGTATACCGATATGAAACACGGATTAAAATACTATACTTTTATCGCAAAGGAACTTCCCGCTGTTTGCCGGGATTTATTTCCGAAAATTTCACCGCGCCGCGATGATACTTTCGCCGCCGGTCTTTCAATGGGCGGTTACGGAGCACTGAAACTGGGACTGCTTGATTCCGAAACATTCTCCGCCGCAGCTTCCCTTTCCGGTGCCGTTCATATGCGTTTAATGAAAGAAAACAACAATGAAAGCGATAAAAACGATTTATTTTATAATGTTTTCGGCACATCGGATGATTTTTCCGGCAGCGACAATGACCTGTATGCCGCAGCGGGTAAACTCGCCGAATCGGACAAACCGCTGCCCAAAATTTATCTCTGGTGCGGAACCGAAGACTTTCTTTATAATCAGAATATTATGATGCGGGACCGTCTTCGTTCGCTTTCATTCGATCTGACGTTCGAGGAATCGCAGGGAGACCACCAGTGGAAATACTGGGATGAAAAAATCAAAACGGTGCTTGACTGGCTTCCGATAAATAACCGGCCTGATTCAGATAAATAATATTGTCTGAGAATGATTCCGCTTCGGTTAAATCATGCGTGATAAATATAACGGTTTTACCGATCGTTTCCCTGCCGGTCATAGTTATGATTTCCGATTTGAGTCCGGCATCCAGCCCATAAAAAGGTTCGTCAAGCAATATCAAAGACTTGCGGTAAGCAAGCGTCCGCGCAAGCGCTGTCCTTCGATTCATACCGCCCGACAATTCGGAGGGATACTTATTACCGTCCTGTGTCAGTTTTACTTTCTCCAGCCATTCAGCCGCTTCCTTCAGAGCGGCGGTATTCTTTTTATGAATAACACATGCGATATTCTCAAGAGCCGTCATCCACGGGAATAAGCGTGACTCCTGGAACATATAGGCCGTGTCTTTTTGAGATACACCTTTTATAAATCCTCTGTCGGGCTTATCCAGTTCCGCGATAAGTCTCAATAAAGTGGTTTTGCCGGTTCCGGACGGACCCAGTATTGCGGTTATCTTTCCCATTGGAATTATTAATGAAACAGAATCCAGAACGGGATTCCCGTTAAAGCTTTTCGAAATGTTTTCTATAAGAATACTCAATGTCTTTTCTCCGTTATATTCACAACCTTTTTGATCAGATGTTCTATCAACAGGCTGATGATGATCAGCGCCGCGGTCCATGCGAATAAATCAGGCGTTTCAAGATAAAGCTTTGATTCGTAAATCTGTCTGCCGATCGAGAAAACAGGTGTACATAAAACTTCTGCAGCCACCCCGGTCTTCCAGGCAAGGCCTACAGCGTTGATCATCGCTGTTTTATAAAACGGCATAATTGAAGGAATATATAATTTAAAGATCATTTTCCGGGTTGAAAAGCCGTACATAACCGCTGTTTCATAAAGCTGACGGTCGACCGATCCCAATCCCGCGGAAACACCGCTCCATATAATCGGTAAAACAATTAAAAAAGATATAAAAACGGGGACCACCCCGTTTTTCATCCAAACCAGTGCAAGTATGATAAAAGAAGCGATGGGAGTGACGCGGATGACGGTTAACAGCGGAGCCAGCAGATGATGAAGCGGCTTTATGCGAAAAGTCAAAGCAGCGATGATAATGCCTGATATATTGCCGATCAGGAATCCGCTCAATACCCTCAGAAGCGATATCGCCGTAACAGTCCAGAAATCACCTGTTGCGGATAATTCGAATAACCGTACGGCGACACGCAGAGGAGAAACCACAAGCAACTCACGCCTTACAAAAAGTGCCGAAACTTCCCAAACCGCAAGCCAGAATACCGTAACAAAAACATTTCTGAGAAATCCGGGCAGTTTATTACTTTTTATAATAGAACGCGTCATCGGGCAAAATTCCTCCGACTGAGACCGGGTTGGCATTCAACAAAATTTCCAACAAACCGGAAAGCTGTTTCTGCATCTCATCACCGTCGATATATACGATATTGCTGTTCGGAATAGCTTTTTCCGCAATTTCAGCTTTAGGCAGAATACCGTTTTCCGCAATCATCACACCGGCTTCGGCTTTGTTTTCATTTACATAATCGATCGATTCTTTATATTCTGTCAAAAAATCGTCCAGCGCTGCTTTGTTTGCGTCCGCAAAGGCTTTATTGACGATCACACAGCCCTGAATCAGCTTGCTTGTCCCGCCGGAAATTTTATTCCACTCATCGGTCAGGTTCAAAGCAATCCGAACATCTGAATTGGCGGACAATACAGCCGTAACATTAGGCTCGGGAAGCATTCCCAGCAGAATATCTCCGGAAGAAATAACCGTCGCAAGCTCCGCATGAGCGGGATAATATTCAATTGTAACATCATTATCGGGATCTATCCCGTTTTGCGTCAGAATATATCTGAGGATATACTCCGGAGTCGAAGCCTGGCCGGTCGCATATATGGTTTTTCCGCGGAGATCAGCGACTGAATTCACCGCGCTGCCGTTTTCAAGCATATACAAGACTCCGAGCGTATTGACTGCAACAACCTGAATTTCCCCTTTTGTTTTATTATACAGGACCGACGCAAGATTTGCCGGGACAGCAGCGATGTCAGCGGAACCGCCGATGACTGCTGCGGTAACTTCATCGGGTGAGGTCGATACGGTAAACGAGTAATGGTTTAACGCGCTTCCGGCAGTATTGTCATTCATCAGCTTCGCGGCACCCATACCCGTGGGACCGGCAAGTACAGATACATTTATTTCTGTTTTTTCAACGGGACTGCATGAAACAACCGTTAAGATGAATATAAAAACAATGAGAATCGCAGATAACTTTTTCATTTTGATTTCTTCCTGTTCTTGATTTTTTATGTTTGTTTGAATCCGCTCAATAATTTACGGGACAAAACAGTGATTTTTTTACCGTTCCGTTTAATACAGCCGGTTAAAACAAGCGTATCAAAAGCACGGTAAAGCGAAGCTCTGCCTATGTCCAGAGAATCCGCAAGCTGTGTGAGTCCGAAAGGGAGTGTTACGATCCCGTCGGTTTCCGGTAATTTTTCAATAAATCGGGCCAGACGTGTTTCCGCGTTTCCGGAAGTAAAAGCCAGTATTTTATTGTTCAGAAAACGTATACGGTCTGACAAAAAATGAATATAGTTTATTGCCGCACGACTGTCTGAGGCGATTATTTCGGATATCGAGGACTGAGTAAAAAAAGCAGCTGTTGTGGCGTTTTTTGCGATGATCTGAGTGACATATTCTGCATCATTCCCGAAAAGCGATGCAGCGCCGAATACTTCACCCGGACCCAATGTTTTAAGCAGTGTTTTTTTTGTGCTGTCAGCTGTAGCGATAACAACCGACCCGCTTAAAATAAATCCGAGTGACTTTTCATATTTTGCAGCATTATAGATCACTTCACCCGAAATATAGTTATTTATATGAAACCCGCAGCCGGAAACAGCTCTTATAAAAACAGATTCATCGATATCCCGAAAAAGAAACAATTTACGCAGCATATCACAGGTTTTCCCGTCCGGTTTATCCACGTTTCTTACAATCACCCGATTTCTTTTGATCTTGATTGCAATTGTATCATATGAGACACTATCTGTCAAGATATACAACCGAATTATATAAAGAGAGCAATAATATCAACATATATTGATATTATATGAATTAAGTGATATACTATATTTATAAATAATCGGGAGGTATATATGAACAGGTCAAAAGTTTCTTTCCTTATTTTGTTTCTGTTATTGTTTCAGCTGCTGTCATGTGCCGAAAACACGGCTGACAGCGGTTCAGCCGATGGAACAGCACCGGTTACAGAAGAGGAATCCACTGTACCCGAATTAAAACCCGATCTGCCCTTTGCTGATATGGACGGTAAAACCTTCACCTTTCTTACATGCAACTGGCCCGGTGAAGCGGTCTGGACGATGAATGAAATCGTCATAACCGAGATGAACGGCAACGCGGTAAACGACGCGCAGTATGTTCGCAACGGAAATGTTCAGGAGATGTATAACTGTGTTGTCGCGGAACATAATATTGATGCACCGAATGACGCTTTAAGCAAACTCCGAAGTTCCGTTAATGCAGGTGATAATGCATTCGATGTTTTTTTACCGCGCATGCAGGCATATTCCGCCCTGGTGACCGGCGGACTCATCCTTGACCTGAATAAAATTCCTTATCTTGATTTTACTATGCCCTGGTGGGACACCGGTTCGGTCAGCGGACTTTCGATGGGGGGCAGGCAGTTCGGCATCAACAGCTATATGACGACCAATGACAAAGGCGCCACGTCAACCCTGGTATTCAACAAAAAAATAATCGGCGACTATAATATCGAGAGCCCTTATAATTATGTAAGCGACGCAGCCTGGACGCTGGACACATTCGGGTCCATCATTAAAACGGTTTCTGCAGATATCGACGGCAATGGTGAAATGAATGAAAACGACCTGTTCGGATTTTTATATCAGCGCGATACACTGCTGGACTGCCTTATTGCCGGA
>CAZVPD010000061.1:0-1611 GCA_964628455.1 uncultured Lachnospiraceae bacterium | reverse complement strand
ATAGCAAAAAAAGATGCCGACGACATGCCGTATATTTCGATAAACAGCGAATCCGCCGTATCCAAAGCTCAAAAAATTTTCGATGTCCTGTATGACAAAGATACATGTTTCAACGTCATGTTTCTCAAAGGCGACTTTAACGTTGGAATGGACGCCATGTTTCAGGGAGATCAGGGTTTGTTTATGTGGATACGCATGATCAATATCGTATCGCTGCGTACGATGGAAGCTGATTTCGGAATAATACCTATTCCCAAATTCGATGAAACACAAAAAGAATATTATAACACGGTAAATCCCTGGACCGGAATTTTTATGTGTGTTCCTATTTCCAATACGGATTCGGAAAATACCGGTATATTTCTGGAAGCTATGGCATACGAAGGATACAAAAACGTAAAAACCGCGTATTATGATACTCTGCTGAACGGAATCATTGCCCGTGACGAAGAATCATCGGTCATGCTTGATATCATATTTGCCAACCGCAGATACGACATAGGCGCGATATGCACTTTCGGCGGACTGCAGGATATAGTCTATATGCCTATGACCTATGACCGTGATATTGCCTCGTATGTAGAAAAACGTATGCCCGCAGCGGAAAAAGCCGTCGAAAAAATAATATCCGCCATGAATGAAAAATATTGATTTTTCAAAATACGGCTGAATATACGCATAGTGTTTATGACGGCAACCAGAAGTTGCTTGAAATAAACCCGATAGCGTTATATAATGAATGGCGGAAAGAGGTGTTGATTTTGTTTAGTACAAAGAAATTCGGCGCGCATATTTCATCGCTTCGAAAAAAAAGCGATATGACACAATCCGAACTCGCAGACAAATTATACATAACACGCCAGGCCATATCAAAATACGAACAGGGTGAAAGCTTTCCGGAAATCACTATATTGACTTCCATGGCCGAGGTTTTCGGGACAACCATTGACGCATTGATAGGCGCAGGCAATCCCACAAAAACAGAAGCGGCCGTCCTTGAAAGCGCAGCATTAAAAAAGGATATGCCGGGTGATCTGATCAACGACGATGTCATATCCGAAATCATCAATATCGCGCCTTTATTAAAACCCAGCCTGCTGGATAAAATCGCCGCCGGTCTGGGAAAGCACGGAATCGATATATCGAAAATTGTTGAACTTGCTGAATATATCAATGACGAAAGCGTTGTTAGACTGCTTGAAAATGCTACATTTGACACGCTTGACGAAGTATTGCTCGAAAAACTGATCCCTCTGCTCAGTGATGATTCCAGACAGATTATATTTCAAAAAATACTCGACGGCGAACTGGACTGGCATTTGTTGAAAAATGTGCTGCCTTATGCAAAATATATGTATCAGCAGATAGAAGCTGCCGTCGTATACGGTGCTCTGGACTGGGAAGTAATAAAATATCTCAATGAGGTTGACTGGCAGCAATAAAATCAAACACAGCGGTTATCCGGCGTCACCCGTCGCTTGTCCGGAATTTACCGCTGTGTTTTTTATTGACAAGACACGTGTGATATGTTAAAATAAATGAGTGACGCAGGCGGGTGTGATGGAACTGGCAGACATGCCGGTCTTAGAAACCGGTTCGAAAGAGTGCAGG
>CAZVPD010000060.1:18696-19625 GCA_964628455.1 uncultured Lachnospiraceae bacterium | reverse complement strand
CGATGTATGGCTGGGACATCATGCCGCGAATCGTTTCGGGCGGGATCTGGCGGGATGTATATATAGAACGCAAACCGGAAGAACGGATACAGGATGTTTTTGTCTATACCCGTTCCGTAAATACGGAAAATAAAAACGCAGACATCATTCTCCATTATAATTTGAAAATCGACGGTGATTTTATCGGAGATTATCATATCAAAACATACGGCAGATGCGGAGAAAGCAAATTCGAGGCGCATTCGCGCCTGTGGTTTACTTCGGGCAAACTCGGTGTCAGGATCGAGAACTGCAATATGTGGTTTCCCCGAAATTACGGTCTGCCGAATTTATATGATACTGTCTTCGAACTGTATAAGGGTGACCGGCTGCTTGATTCCTATACTTTGAAATTCGGTGTCAGGATGGTTGAACTTGACCGGACCTCCGTTACAGACCGGGACGGAAACGGTGAATTCTGTATAAAAATCAACGGCAGACGGATTTTTGCCATGGGTACAAACTGGGTTCCTGTCGATGCTTTCCATTCAAACGATGTAAAACGTATACCGGAAATAACTCCGATGCTCAACGATCTGAACTGCAATATTGTCCGGCTTTGGGGCGGGAATGTTTATGAACACGAATCGTTTTATGATTTCTGTGATGAAAACGGAATTATGATCTGGCAGGATTTCGCCATGGGCTGCGCTGTATATCCTCAGGACAGTAAATTCCTCGATATCCTCGAACCCGAAATTAAAAGCATCATAAAAAAATACCGCAACCATCCGGCCCTTGTCATCTGGGCCGGCGACAACGAGTGCGACTATGCTTACATGTCATGGGGCGGGCTGAAACGCGATCCCAATGAAAACAATATAACCCGACGTTTGATACCCGAAATGCTGCGCATACACGATTTCACCCGTCCTTATCTACCTTCATCG
>CAZVPD010000060.1:5462-18686 GCA_964628455.1 uncultured Lachnospiraceae bacterium | reverse complement strand
AGCCTATATCAGCGGTAAACCTTTATCCGAAGAACATCTCTGGGGCCCGCGCGATTATTTCAAAGGCGAATATTACAGAAATTCCGTGTGTCACTTTGCGTCCGAAACAGGTTATCACGGCTGTCCTTCCCCCGATTCGCTGCGGAAATTTATCGCTCCGGATAAACTTTGGCATTGGTTTGATAAAGAAAAAAAGCGTGCAAACGATGACTGGCTTACGCATGCTGCGTCCATGGATCTCAGCGGAAATTCCGCCTATGCCTATCGCATAAAACTCATGTCCGACCAGGTGATCACCCTTTTCGGACGTGAGCCCGAAACGCTTGAAGACTTTTCGCTTGCCAGTCAGATATCACAGGCGGAAGCAAAAAAATATTTTATCGAACGTTTCAGGATATCCAAGTGGAGGCGGACCGGTATAATATGGTGGAATCTGATCGACGGCTGGCCCCAGATTTCAGACGCCGTTGTTGATTACTATTTTGACAGAAAACTCGCGTATTATTATATCAGGCGGTCCCAGCAGCCGCTGTGTCTGATGTTCGATGAACCGGATAACGGCTTTCTCGGACTGTATGCCGTTAACGATACGCAGAATAACGCCGAACTGACATACAGAGTCACGGATATCACTGCATCGCAGATCATCAGGGAAGAAAAAATAACAGCCGAAGCCGATTCAAGCCGGTGTGTCTGGCAAAAACCTTTTATCGAGGGAGAGCAGCGTTTTTATCTGATCGAATGGGATCATAACGGAGAGACAGGTAAAAATCATCATATGACCGGTCTTAAAAATATCGATCTGAGCGAATATAAATCCGCCGTCATTAAATGCGGTTTTGAGGTGAAATAAAGATGTTTTATATCGGAGTCGATATCGGGGGAACAAAATGCGCGGTGAGTGTCGGCGAAACTGCAGGAAGTAAAATAAAAATAATCAATAAAGCAAGTATTAAAACTGCAGCCGGAAAACCGTATTTGATGCTCGATGAACTGGTCCGCATGATGCGGAGCATGACCCGTGAATCAAACATCGAATTCACGGAAATTAAAAGCATCGGTATCAGCTGCGGCGGTCCTCTGGATTCTCAAAACGGGATCATTCTTTCTCCTCCGAATTTGCCGGGATGGGATCATATCAATGCGGTTGATTACTTCGAAAAAGCCGTTCATATTCAAACATTCCTTCAAAATGACGCAAACGCTTGTGCGGTCGCCGAGTGGAAGTACGGTGCGGGACGCGGATATAAAAACATCATATTTTTGACTTTCGGCACGGGTCTCGGAGCAGGCCTGATTTTAAACGGGAAATTATATACCGGAGCCAATGACAATGCCGGTGAAATAGGGCATGTCAGACTTACCGAAAACGGTCCTTCGGGTTATAATAAAACAGGATCCGCAGAGGGCTGGTGCAGCGGGAACGGTTTGGCTCAGATTGGTAAAACGGCCGTCGAAAACGAACTTGCATGCGGCAGACATCCCAGATTGCTGGAAGCAGCCGGCACCCCCGAAAACATAACGGCGAAACTGATCGGAGATCTTGCGGAAAAGGAAAACGATTCACTTTGTATCGGTCTGTACCGCGTCTGCGGCGAAAAGCTGGGTGCTGTTTTAAGCATACTCGCAGACATACTGAATCCCGAAATTATTATAATCGGGGGGATCTACATGCGCAGCATGAAACTGCTTTCCGATCATATAATCGGTGTTATGGAACGTGAAGTTTTATCGCTCTGTCCTGTGGTTCCTGCCGGTCTCGGAGAAAGGGTGGGTGATTATGCCGCGCTTTCCGTCGCGGTATCAAACGGTGAATAAAATACTTGACGAATTATTCGGCAGATATCCCGCTTTAAGCGGAGAATCTACATCCATAAAAACGGCATTTGAACTGCTCTGCACGGCATTCCGCAGCGGAGGCAAATTATTATGCTGCGGCAACGGCGGAAGCTGTGCGGATTGCGACCATATTGTCGGGGAATTGATGAAAAGCTTTAAGTTTAAACGCAGGATAGATCCGAAAACAGAGCAAAGACTGCGTTTATACGGTGATGACGGTCGTGTTATTGCCGACCATCTCGAGGGAGCGCTTCCGGCTCTCTCTCTGTGCGGACATAACGCCCTGACCACAGCCTTTTTAAATGACGTTAATCCGCAGCTTACATTTGCACAGCAATTATACGGAATCGCACGTGAAGGCGATATACTCATCGCTCTGACAACATCGGGTAATTCAGCCAATTGCATTTACGCTGCCGCTGCGGCAAAAGCGATGATGCTGCCTGTTATTGTATTTACAGGTGCCGACGGAGGCAAAATCAGCAAATACGCCGATGTCGTCATTCATGCGCCGGAGCGCGAGACATACAGGATTCAAGAACTCCATCTTCCCGTTTACCACGCGTTATGCGCCATGCTTGAAGCCGAATTTTTTATATAAAGTTTAATCCGGTTATCCGGACGGTTCTGCGAACCGCCGGTGTAACCGGATTGTTTTTTATTTTACATCAGGTCAAATTTTTTCAGCAGCAGGATAAACGAATCATTCATCAGCTTACGACCGAATAATTCTCTGTATTTATATGTTTTTGTCTCGCCTTTTCTGCGCATATTTTCGAGTTCAGCCGGCAGCGACTGCTGCTGCTCAATGACGAAATCATATAAGTTTTCGAATTTCCGAATGCGGTTGCCGGTGTCCGTATCATGCTCATTGTTTATGCTATCCTCTCTTTTAAACGATTCGTCCAATTCTCCTCCTCCGTTCTTTTTACAGCATCTGTTTTAAAACATCCCATATGCGGTCGGCGATCGCCGTCATACCCGCGTCTCCCGGATGCATGGCCACTCCGGTGTGTTCAAACAGACCGTCCGCGCGGTTTTTCGGATCTCCGCCCAGGTCATGGAGTTCCGCCAGGGGATAACCGCGTTCAGCCGCAATATCGCATATTGTTTTTACAAGAACGTCGTTATTCCAGAACGGAGTTGTCATGATGACTTTTTTAGACCCGTCCGGATTAAATAAATTTATAATATCGCAAAAACCTTCGCGGAGCGATTTCGGTTTTTCGGAAATACTGCCGGTATCGACGTTTTCGGCTATTCTGAAAATGATGATGTCCGCATTAAAAGCAACGGCGTCTTTTACGGACGGATCGTTTTTCAATGCATCCGCATCCCAATACTGCCTTTCAAGCGAAGCCATATTTACGGCAGCCAGTTCCGAACCTTCAGACCGATTCCGCAGAATATGAATAAAGTCTTTTTCGGCGGAACTTGCAGCCATACCGTAGTCACCATGCCAACCGATCTCCGGAGCCGGCCCGTGCCGGGTTATTGAATTTCCCAAAACAATGATTTTCATATTCAAAATTCCCTTTCGTTTTTTTTCGGAGGACTGAAAAGCAGGTATCCGGTGCTCAGAGAAGCGTTTTCCGCATCGATTCGCAGGTTAAACAGCGGCGTAATATCCTCCGGAATGATATATTCAAATCTTGCTAGTGCTTTACTTGACAATGGTTCGGCATATACAAAGCCGCTTTCGCCGATCATGATTTCTCTGCCGTCGTATGCGATTATGACTTTAAACGCACATCCTTCTGCCGGTTCCGGAAGATCGTTTAAAATATAGATCTCCGCTTCGAGTCTTTCACCCGGCTGCCACCGTAATTTGTATAATTTCGCGGAAAGCATTACGTCCCGCAAAGCGTTTTGCACCTCGAAATAGGCGGGTTTCGTGATATCCGGATACAGGATCAGACTGTTGTTTGCAAAACAAGGCCACGGTTCGTTAAAACACCAGTTAAGAGCCATGGATGTCATCGGCCATTTCCGGCGTGCTTCCTCAAAAAGACCGCGGTAACTGGCTCCCTGAATTACCATGCTTCTTTCGATCTGCTGTTCGAGACTTTCGCTCTTACCGAAATAGCCTTCGATTTCAGAAGGGCGGAACCAGGTTTCACGGTCACACCAGGCATGCAGCGCATGATGGTCCTGCCATGATGTCCCGTCTTCGACCTTATATAACTCACTCTCCGGAATATATTTTTTAATATAATCAAACGGTGCGGCGGAGGGAGAACCGAATTCTGTGTAGGCTGTCCGGTAATTTTCGATAAAAACGGATACGGATTCTTTGTCGGGTGACTGAAGGGCAAGATAGTGGCCGTGTCCTATTCCGTAAAGCGGTGAGGTCATAATAAACGGTGTTTTCGGGTCATGTTCATAACAATTCTTATCGAGAAGCCTCAAAGCGAGCGATTGATTTGTCATCTGTGACCAGCCGCAGAATAACTCATTGCCCCCGCACCACAGGACCGTGCAGGGATGGCTTTTGACTCGCTTGATGATCGAAACCGATTCTTTATCCAGTACTTCGAGATAATGACTGTCATCCGGATAATTATTACAGGCAAGGGGAAACTCCTGCCATACCATCAGTCCCATTTCATCGCACAGATCAAAGAAATTTTCGCGGTTTACCAGCCCGCCCCCCCATACGCGCAGCATATTCATGTTGCATTCCAATGCCCGATCAAGGGTTTTATAATAAACGTCATATGTCATGCGCGAATAAAATATTTCCGGCGGAACATAGTTGGTTCCCTTACAGAAAATACGCCTTCCGTTTAACTCGAGTGTCATGGGGAAATGTGCCTGGGTACCGGGGAAATCACCGTTATCCCACGAATCTCCGTTCATCAGGAGTCTGACGCGCCGAAAACCGATCCTGCGTTCCGACAGATCGGCGATCTGATCGTTCTGCCGAAGCGTCACGCGGACTTTATACAGATATTGTTCCCCCTGTCTGACGCACCACCAAAGATGCGGTTGGCCTATTGTCAGATGAACCTCGCAATAAGCAACCGCGGGAACAGAAGCGGATGCTACGGGATGATTTCCGGCGTCGATCATTTCGACCGTTAACATTCCTTTAGGGTTGCTTGTTTTTATTTTTGCCAGATAATCGACGCGCGTCATATCATCCGAAACCGTATAGGAAAAATCATTTTCCTCTATTCGGGTCAAAGGTCTGTAAAGGATATTGACTTCATCGGACAATCCGCTGGGAACGAGTCTCGGGTGCCAGTCCCAGCCGTATGATACAGCCGGCTTGACGCTCATTGACGCCTGTGAACGGTCGTCGGACCGATCCGGGATCTTCGGTATCGGAAAAAGAACGGCTTCAATCAGAATATCGCAGCCGGTGTATTTCTGCAGTGAGATTGTAACGGGCGTAAACATCCCTTCGCCTTCGGCGGATTTCTCATTGTTGATAAAAACAACATACCTGTAGTCGATGCTTTCAAATCGTATAAACGGTTCATATCCGGCTTTTTCGGCAACATGAAAAGTTGCAGTATAATGCCAGTATTTGTCTTCCATCCATTTGTATTCCAGATAATTTTGTCCGAAATTATAATCGGGCATATTTTTTTGTTTCTGCCATACAAGCTGAACATCCGACGGTACAAAGGCTTCAACCGTTTCTGCCGGTTTATTTTCAAGTGTATCGCTGTAACCCAGTTTCCATTGTAACATTTTAACTTTTCCTCTCTGATCTTTTTAATCGAGATAACGCTGCATCAGCCTGCAGATGGAATCGAGCGCGTTTTTTGAACGGCCGGGACCGGGATTCATTTCGGCATATTTAATGATTTCAAACACCTCGGTTATATCCGGAAGTTCGCTTTCATCGATTTTATAGCCTACTTTTTCCCTGATTTCCCGCGGGGTATCGGATATGGATATACCGTAATTCTCATTTTTCCAATATTGAGTCAGCTCCGAATATGCAAATTTTAATTTTTCTCCCTCATCCGGTATATTCCCGATCCTGGACATAAAATGTCGGAAATTATTCTTTTTTGTGCTTTTATACGGATTGTATTCCTTTACGGCATTTTCATCCATTTTCAGTTCTTCATCACGGTAATCCAGTATCGTATAATTGTCTTCGGCAGTTTTACGGGCGTTAATTATGCTTAAAAGAAAGTCGATGAACCCGTTGAATAGTTCCGAGAAAAATTTCTTTATAATAAACCATGTTTCGCGGCGGCGATTTACGATAAAAAACAATATGATCCCCGTGTTGATGATCAAGAATATAAAAAAGAATATTTTTGAAATATTCCCGCTTACATCGGATGAATCGATCAATCTGCTGAATACCGAATCATTGAATGATTTTACAACTTCGGATGTATCATCCGGCACCTCACCCTCATTTATAAAAGAGGAGAGCATGAAAAACAACGCAATTTTAAACAGCGCCGTAATTCCGACAGTAAAAGAGATGGTGACAATGAGAACGGCGGCAAGAAGCGCCAGGATGATAATAATCAACGCCAGATTATACAGCCGTACCGATGAGGTTATTTTTACCGTCCCCGTGGTTCTGAATGTTCGCAGTATATTGCTCTGATTCAACAGGATAAATGAACAGCTGATATATAATAACAGACAGAAAGTAGCAAATGCCTGAGTGACACCGCCATAAAAGAAAGTCAGAGCAAAGTTTATGAAAAGCACCGCGGTGAACGGGATAACCGTTTTTACCGAAATAATCCTTCCGAAAGGATAAAACCAGATAACTGTTCCGATAATCATTGACAAAGCGGTTAATGCCGCAATTTCATATGGAATCATCGTATATTTATCAAAAAAGCCGTCTGTACCGCTTTCCGCGCGATATTTCAGGTAATTCATGAAAGCACTGCCGGTGATGATCCCTGTAATACCGGCGATCACAATAGAAAAAATCGCCTGATGAGGCTTAAAGAATTTTTCATAACTGTCATAAGCGTTGTTATCCGCGCTCCTCCTGATACCGGCGATCCGGCCGGATATCCACTGAAGCCAGTAACCCGTAAAAACAGCGGCAAGCACAAGACCGAAGGACAAAGCAGCGGGATATTTGAAATTGAAAAAAGTCACCGTATACATATATGGCGCTATCACCGCCGATATGGCGGTCAAAGTAACTGCCGTATCGGCACGGTCAAAAATATCGGCAGGCTGCCTTTTGTTTTTCAGATTATTTGTCTTTTTCATTTATGCCTCCGTTTTATCGATATATGTTTTAAAATAAACCTCGATATTGTTCGGAATCATAAAAGCATTCTGATTTGCGGTTGTTATATAATAAATGACCTTAATTCCCTGCCCGGCAAGCACATCGTGGAAAACGATCATACGTTCGTCAATATAGGAAGAAACAATGATCATGTTGCCGCCGTTTGCATAATAGTATGGATTCCCGGCGATATGGTCAAGCATTTTGTCAAACTGACACGATATTTCCGGTTTCAGTGACGCAAGCAGACGCAGTGCGTCCAGCATGTCTGCTTTGCCTCTGAAAGAGCGGGTAACCGATATCTGATTCCCGATTTGGTCATCGGATAATGATTCCAATCCTGAGGATGCCGGGGATGTATTCGCAAATAATTTAACAGGTATATTATATGCGGATATTTTATCGAGGACCGATGCACATACCGTGATGCACATTTCGATGTATTCGGGGGAACTCGGTTCATGCGGGTGGAGTTCGAGACTTCTTGACTGCATATTCAGTATGATGTTAAAAAAGAACTGTTCTGTATAATTTTCAATATTCACCATCAGTTTTGCATGAACCGCAGTCGAATACCAGTTGATCCGGTTCATGGGGTCGCCGGACATATATTCCCTTGTTCCGGCCAGGAGCAGAGGATCGGCAAGCAGACTTCTCGTTACGGTAATTTCCCCGCTGTGATAGAACGAAGATGTAAAATGCCGCGACAGATCGATGGCGCGCGGCAGCACGGTGATCTGATTGCGGCGTGTCCGGGGCGCTTCGAAAGCTTTGGAATTCACATTGAATCCGAACAGATCGTTCGAGAGGATCAGTACCCGTCCCAGATTATAAATACCGCGCGTAATACAGTTGATCCTCCACCTGCGTCTCGTTTTTGATGTGCCTTTCAATACAAACGCGCTCTGCATATAATTTTTAAAAACATCTTTTTTTAAAACTTTTTTATCTCCGATCCTGAAACACAGTCCGCGCGGCAGTTCGGTGTCGACTCTGACTGATGAAACAGGCAGCTTTTTGGCATTTGTTATCTCTTCATACATAAAAATGTCTTCTCCTTCGAATACCTCCTCGGCGCTGAGTGAAACCGAATATTCAAGATTTTCGAAGGCTTTTTTGTTGTAAACAGCCATCTGAATGAGATATATTATAACGGCAGCGATCAATATCGCTATAAAAATCATAAATTACTCCGTTCTAAACGATCGGTGCGGGTACTTTTTCCAGAACATATTCGATAATGTTCTCATTTGACTCGTTCAGTCGTATGGTATTCTGTGACCTTGATATTATCCGGTGAGCCAGAACGGCAACCGCAACGGTTTTGACGTCATCGGGCAGCACAAAATCACGGCCTTCCATCCCGGCCCAGGCCTGGGCGGCGCGCATAAGCGCAAGGGTTCCTCTGGGACTGACCCCGAGTCTGATCCGTTCGCTTTCACGCGTCTCGTTTACTATATCGATGATATAATTTTTAACGGAGTCACCGACTTTGATCTCACTGACAAGCGCCGACGCGTCGAGCAGTTCTTCCCGGGAACATACGGCTTCAAGCGATGTCAGCGGACTTTTTTTCATATATTCGTCAAGTATTTGTTTTTCGGATTTTTTTTCCGGATAACCGAGTGAAAGCTTCATAAAAAAGCGGTCGATCTGCGCTTCGGGCAAAGGAAATGTACCCTGTGATTCGATCGGATTTTGAGTGGCTATAACAAAAAACGGAAGGTCAAGCTTGTAGGTAACACCGTCTATCGTGGTTTGAAATTCCTGCATACTTTCAAGCAAAGCGGATTGTGTGCGTGGCGTTGTGCGGTTTATTTCGTCGGCAATAACAATATTCGTAAAGAGAGGCCCTCGTCTGAAGACAAATTCTCCGGTTTTCTGATTGAAAAAATTAATGCCGCTGATATCGGAAGGCAATAAATCCGGTGTAAACTGAATGCGCTTGCAGTCGGCGCCGATCGATTTCGCAATTGCTTTTGCCAGATTCGTCTTTCCTGTTCCGGGAATATCATCCAGCAGAACATGACCTCCGCAGATCAGTGCGCACACGACATATTGTATTTTCCGATGTTTTCCGAATATAACTTTTTCTGTATTTGCGATGATGGACCCGCTTGTCTTCGCAATTTTTTCAAAATACATAGTCTTTTATCTCCCGGTTTTTTTAATATCTTGCTGATCAAAAATTTCGCTGGATATTCCCGCATTTTTATACGGACGTAACTCTTCAAAGATATACATGTCGAATTTTTTTCTTTCGGCAGAATTTAATTCCTCTTCGTTTTTTATTGTCCAGACTGCAGCGGGAATTCCGTATAATTTTCTGCAAATATGCAATGACGGTTCCGATCTATAGTTGTATTTGTATGAAATAAAATCGGGTGCAGTCAAAAAGTTAAAAAGCAGATGCTGAAGTATAAAATAAAGAACCGGACTGCCTTTTTCTTTGTCCCGGAAAAAATTCGTGGAAAGCTGTCCCCTTATAACATCAGGCCTGTGTTTTTTATACCACATCAAAACAAGCGGATTAAACGATTCAATGCAATATATACCTTTATAATTGTCAAACTGTTCCGCAGCCGCGGAACAGACAGAAATATCCTTCCCGCCGGCTTTGATTTCGGCAATAAGCGGAACTTTCCCGGCGATCATTTTTAAAACATCGGACAACATGGGAACATTTTCTGCAGCCAGTTCATCCGAGGTCATCAAATCAATACGCCGGTCGGATCCGAATACCCTTAACAGCGTTAAGTCGTGTATGACAACCGGAATTTTATCGGCGGAGAGACGTATATCAAATTCAATGCCATACCGATTGTCGACAGCCGCTTGAAAAGCCTCCGCTGTATTTTCTTTGATTTTATCTCCGAATAAACCGCGATGGGCAAAAAGGCCGCCGTTTGCAATCAATACGGACATATCCGGCCGGCGAGATATTCCGGGTTTAATGCACAACAGGTAAATGAGAAGAATAAAACCCGCGATACCTGCAATGATAATAAGGAAATCAGTCATGATCTGATGCTTTCCCCTCGTTTTTTAACTTTCCGGGCAATTTCGAGTCTCCGTGCATAACCAGCATCATGGTGATAAAAGATGCGATTGAAAACAGAGCGGCGTATGGAAATAAAACTTTATATCCGAGCGATGTTTTTTCGATCAGGAATCCCGAAATTACAGGCGTCAGAGTCTGGGCAGCCATGGAAAATGTATAATAATAACCGGTATATTTTCCGATATCCGAACTTCTGCTCATCTCAACGACCATCGGATATGAATTAACATTGATTGAAGCCCATCCTATGCCGATTATAATCAGCATGATAAAAACAATATTACTGTATTCTTTTGAAAAGGCCACGGTAACATAGGAAACAGTCATCAGTATGATGCCGGTAAGAATGACTTTTTTCCTGCCGATCCTGCCTGATATGATACCGACGGGAATATAACTTAAAACAGCCGCTACGGTTCCGACAAGAAGACTGCCCGCAAAGGCGCCGCCTGTCTTTCCCCAGACATTCTGCACATATCGTGAATAAGCGGTTGTCACTGCGTTATATGCCGTAAACCACAAAAAAACCGAACAAAGCAACAATATAAGACTTTTCATAACGGGCTTTGGTAAAGGATGTTTTTTTACATCGTTCTTATCGGTTGCTTTTTCAGGCGGATCATTTTCATTTTCCATTGGCATTCCGGCGGATAACTTTTTTTCTTTGATCGTTATGACCAGTAACAGCACAGCCGTTATCATCAATAAAATAACAGTCAGATAAGCGCCCGTGTAATTGTTGTCTTCGGAAACGGTCAGTTTTATCATGACGAGCGCATAAACCCCGCCCAGCGCTCCCATAAGATTGATGATGGAATTTGCTTTGGAACGGAGCGGTTTCGGCGTCAGGTCGGGCATCAGAGCTACAGCGGGTGAACGATATGTTCCCATCGCAAGCAATACCGCACCGAGTGATACGAAAAACAAAACAAAATTTGCCCTTTCATTGGCAATCGGAATAAATATCATAAAGATCACAGCTAAAAATGTTCCTGCTGCGATAAAAGGAATGCGGTGTCCGAACGGCGTCTTGATTCTGTCCGACAATGCTCCGAAAAAAGGCAGCATAAATAAAGCCAGAATGTTATCAAGCGCCATAATGACTCCTGTTGCAGTCTCTCCGAATCCGAAAGTGTTTTCAAGCATCAGAGGAACCAGTCCGTCAAATAACTGCCAGAATGCACAAATGGACATAAATGCCAGACCGATAAAAAAAGTCCGCCGGTAATTCAGCTTCATGGTATTACCCCCTGCTATTCGTTAACGATGAATGAATATATTATATCATCAAGATGACAACAATACAAGGAATATATTTATTTCGGATGATTTTTAATGCTTGACAAAAAAAAATCCGCGTGCTATAATAAACCTGTTTAAACGTTATGACAGAGACGGTTTTTCATAAACAGATTTACAGAGAGTCCCGAACGGTGAAAAAGGACAGTCTGCGGAAAAACAAATCACTCCCGAACGGCCGGACCGAAATTTGATAACTTATTCAGTTATCATTTCTTAAGTTCAGACGATGCGCTGCGTTAAAGCGAAGAGGTTGTCTGACCTCACTGAGCGGGCTTAAAAGCCAACACGGGTGGTACCGCGGAATAATTTTCCGTCCCTATCAAGGGACTTTTTTTATTTCGGTATGAAGCATTTATTCTGATTATAAAATACGTTTATCCGGTTTTCGGTCATTCGGAATAAAGTAAAACGGTTTATTTTCAACGAATACAGAAAAAAAGGAGTAAAAAATGGAACAACAGATTCTGCAGATAGCAAAACGCATCGGAGAACTGCGCCGCATTGTCGGCAAATCACCGGAGGAAATGGCATCGGTGACAAATACGACCCTTGAATATTATCTTGATTCCGAATCGGGTAAAAACGATTTTTCCTTTACTTTCGTCTATAACTGCGCACACGCGCTGGGTGTTGACATAACCGAACTGATCACGGGTGATAACGCCAAATTATCGACCTATTCGATCGTACGGCGAGGTGAGGGCATTCCTCTCGAACGGCGCAGGGGATTCAGTTACAGTCATCTCGCGGCTAACTTCAAAGGCAGGATTTCCGAACCTTTTGTCGTTTTGGCAAAATATGACCAGTCGTCTGCCGCTAAAAATATCCCTCTTGCCGCCCATGAGGGTGAAGAATTCGATTATATTCTGCGAGGTGTTCTGAAAATCGAAGTTGCCGGTCATACGGATCTGTTATATCCCGGAGATTCGATTTATTACAACAGCTCCGAACCGCACGGAATGATTGCGGCCGAAGGTGAGGACTGCGAATTTATAGCCATTGTAACCGACACGAGGGGCCGGGCATCGGAATACCACGGGCTTATCGAACCTAAAACCGAACAAAAAACGATCACAAAAAAATACGGCGATTTTGTGGAAGCGATCGAAAATGAAAAAGGCGAATTGATATCGATCGAATTTCCGGGGAAAGACCGTTTCAATTTCGTTTTTGACGCACTGGATGTCATAGCTGCTGAAACACCCGATAAACCGGCATTGCTGTATGTAAGCCGTGAAAAAGCCGAACGGCGCTTTACATTCGCCGATATTTCCCGTCTGTCTGCCAAAGCGGCCAATTATTTCGAAGCCGCCGGTGTCCGCAAAGGTGACCGGGTGATGGTTCTGGTCAAACGTCACTGGCAGTTTTGGATCATCATCATGGCTTTATGCCGCATCGGCGCCATCATTATACCGGCCACCAATATGCTGCTTAAAAAAGATCTGGTTTATCGCTTTAAATGCGGGGGTGTAACTGCCGTTATTGCCACTTCGGACGGCGACACGACAAATCAGATCGAACTTGCCGGCGAAGAATATCATGAGCTGAAGCATAAATTTATACTGAATGACAAACGGCCCGGCTGGCGTTTCTTTGACGAAGAATATACCGCATACAGTGATCTTTATCCACGCAGAACAGATACTCCCTGCGGAGAGGAAAATATGCTGATGTATTTTTCATCGGGAACAACGGGGGAACCGAAACTCGTTATGCACAGTTACACCTATCCTCTCGGACACTTCGTCACCGCAAAATACTGGCACAATATTCACCCCGACGATCTCCA
>CAZVPD010000060.1:0-5452 GCA_964628455.1 uncultured Lachnospiraceae bacterium | reverse complement strand
AGGCTGGGGAAAGGCGCTTTGGGGCAAATTATACGGACAGTGGATGGCCGGCGGCGCTGTCTTTACCTATGATTTTGACCGGTTTGACGCGGGCGATATTCTGCCGATGTTTGAACGTTATAAAATAACCACATTCTGCGCACCGCCTACCATGTTCCGAATGTTTATCAAAGAGGATCTGACATTATATGATCTTTCCTCCGTCAAATATGCCACGACGGCGGGAGAGGCGTTAAATCCGGAGGTTTACAATAAATTCCTTTCGGCGACAGGCGTAAAACTCATGGAGGGTTTCGGTCAGACCGAGACAACGCTGACTATTGCCAATTTATTCGGTGCGGAATGCCGTCCGGGTTCCATGGGCAAACCCAGCCCGATGTATAAAATCGTCATTTTAAACAGCGAAGGGAAACCGGCTGATACGGGCGAAACCGGTGAGATAACGATTTATACCGGGGACAGCAAACCCTGCGGATTATTTCTCGGCTATTACAGTGATTCCGCTTCCGATCACATTGACCGTGAACAGACAGGATCTGCGTGGCACGATGATTATTATCATACCGGGGATATGGCATGGACCGATGAGGACGGTTATATGTGGTATGTCGGACGCAGTGATGATCTGATCAAATCATCGGGATACCGGATCGGTCCGTTTGAGATCGAATCCGTTATCATGGAACTGCCTTTCGTACTTGAGTGTGCGGTTACCGGTGTACCCGATGAAATACGCGGTCAGCTGGTTAAAGCGACTATTGTTCCCGTCAAAGGAACCGTTGTCTCGGAAGCGCTGAAGAAAGAAGTGCAGGATTACGTCAAATCGCATACGGCCGCTTATAAATACCCGCGCATCGTGGAATTTGTCGATGCCCTTCCCAAAACATTCAACGGAAAAATCAAGCGCGGGACGATACGCAGTCAGGATAACAGGCAGAAATAAGCAAGCAGAACTCCGCCCGGAGATATTTCGGCGGAGTTTTTTGTTTCTCTGTATTGATTAATATGATTCGTTGTGTTAAAATGGGTTCGTAAAGCCGATATATGAATTTAGAGAGGTGTCTGAATGAAAACGTTACAGGAAACCAATTGTTTTATTACGCTGGCTGACACAGGTTCTACCCCGTATAAAATAGTCATAGCGCGCGGTGCTTCCCTTTCCGTGATACATGCTGCCGAGGAACTGCGTATGTTTTTGGGCAGGATATCCGCGGCTCCGTTTAAAATAGCCTTCGACGATATAAAACAGACCGAATATGAGATCATCGTCGGTTACAATCGGCATCTTTCAGCGCTGAATCTCGATATCGATGCAGAGAAACTCGGTGCGGAAGGTTTTTCCTTGATCACATCGGGCAAATCTCTGGTGATTGCCGGAAGTGATAAAAGAGGATGTCTATACGGTGTCTACACATTTCTCGAAGAATATTTAGGCTGCCGTTTTTTTACCGAGGATGTCACCGTTATACCCGAACGAAAAAAAATCTGCCTGCCTGAAATCAACGATACGCAGATTCCCGTTCTCGAATACCGGGAATCTTATTTCAAAGATTACTGGGACGGGGATTTTTATGCGCGTCTGAAATGCAACGGGAATGCGGGACAGCTGGAGGAAATGCACGGATATAAAATGGAATACTGTCACTTCGTCCACAGCTTCAATGCGCTGGTTCCGCCGGATCAATATTTCGGCGATCATCCGGAGTATTTTTCGGAAGTCGGCGGAAAACGCATAAAAGAGCATACCCAGCTTTGTCTGACCAATCCCGATGTTCTGGAAATCGCAAAAAAAACGGTTCGCCAGTGGATAACCCGGAATCCGCATGCGTCGATTATATCCGTATCGCAGAATGACTGGCATAATTACTGCACCTGCGAAAAATGCAGTTCGGTTGACAAGTTTGAGGGAAGCCATGCCGGGACCCTTCTTCATTTTGTCAATCAGATCGCGGAATCGATCGAAAAAGATTATCCGGATATCGCAATAGATACCCTGGCATATCAGTATACGAGAACACCTCCGCTGCATGTCCGGCCCCGCCGGAACGTTATTATTCGCCTCTGCTCGATCGAATGCTGTTTTTCTCATCCGCTCTCGGAATGCGACAGCAGTTTTCAATCCGATCTGATCGGGTGGTCGAAAATATGCGGCAGGCTTCATATCTGGGATTATGTTGTCAATTTTGCGCATACCCTTTCGCCGTTTCCGAATTTCCGCGTATTGCAGCCGAATATAAAGTTTTTCATCGCACACAATGTCACCGGTATTTTTGAAGAAGGCAACAATTCGGACCGTGAAAGCGGTGAATTCAACGCTTTAAAACAATATATACTGGCAAAACTTCTCTGGAATCCGGATTATGACGTGGATGCCGGAATTTCGGAATTTTTATCTGCATATTATGGTCCGGCAGCCCACGAAATCAGGCGTTATTTTGATCTTATCCATGACATGATCACACCCGATATACATATGCATCTGTATGATGCCCCCCATACCGCGTATTTATCTTCGGAAATGCTCGATAAAGCGGACCTGATATTCGACCGTGCCGAACGTCTGGCGCAAAACGAGACTGTTCTCGGGAGGGTAAAAAAACTCCGTCTTTCGGTCCGGTATGTACGGGCAGCCAACTTATCTCCGGATGACAGCACCCGTGAAGCATACGTCGAGGAATTTATAAAAGACGTCAGGAAATCGGGTATCACCTCATACCGTGAAGGGGCACATCTCGAACATACCGAACCCCTTTTGCGTGCCGGAAAAATCTGATATGCCGAAATATTACATCAGTGCCGACGGCGGCGGTACAAAACTTATCAGCGTTTTATTTGATGACGACTTGAATTGCCTTTCGAAAAGCAAAAGCGGTGCTGTCAATCCTTATTTTACGGACATTTCGCAAATCGAAAAAAATATGCGCTCCGGTTTAGAAGGCTGCCTCGGTGATACAGAGATCACACAAATAGAGCGTCTTTATATCACAATGCCGGGCCCCGCTAAAATGTATGAAGACATACTTCGCAGCAGATGCCGGTTGACGGATTCGACATCTTTTTCGGAGGGTTACGCATGCCTGATTTCAGGATTATTCAAAAATGAGGGGCTTGTCGCGCTTTCCGGTACCGGTTCGGGTGTTTTTTACATCCGGGATAGAAAAAACATCATTTCCATAGGCGGTTGGGGCGCTCTTTTCGGCGACGAAGGCAGCGGTTATGAAATCGGTGCCGCCGGAATACGTGCGGCACAGCATGCCGCAGACGGAAGAGGAAAAGAAACGGCGCTTGTGGAAATGATCAAATCGCAGTTTTCATTCCGGAGTCTTAATGAAATCGTATCTTATGTATACGGCAATAACAATTACCGCGGTATCATTTCGGGCGTTTGTCTGACGGTATGCAAAGCTGCGGAGGGAGGCGACACCGTATCTGCCGGGATCATGAAAGAAGCGGGACGCGCTCAGGGCCTTATGATGAACACAATGATCAGAAAACATCGGATACCCGACAATAATCCCATTGTAGTGGCCGGCAGCGTATGGCGCAGAAATTCTCATATGTTTGAGACATTCCGCGAATATGTCCATGCCGAATATCCCTCTTTTCATATTTTCAAACCGCATTTTGATCCGGTCATGAGCGGAGTCGTACAAATGATCCTGGATTCAGGCGGTGAGGTTGACAATTCAATCATATCCAAGCTTGACAATAATTTTGCCGGATATATATATGAATAGAAATCAGCCGGCAGTGATTCATTCTGCCGGCTGATTTCTATTGTCCGTATTCTTCGTATGCCTTTAGTATTTTATCGTAGTATTTAATAACCGCTTTTTCCTTCTTGGCGTAGAATGACGAAAAATCCTTGGTCTGTGTATTGAATCCCAATAAGTTCTGAAGATAAAACGCCATGCCGTTCCAGCCGTCATACAGATAACCGAAGTCAAAAACGCGTCCGGCAAGTATCAGGTCGATCATTTCCGCGGATTCCTCATCGCGCGTAAATTTCGTTTTCAATGCGACGTCATAATAAGCGGGGGTGACTGTTTTATAACCTTCCGCACTCATGGCTTCCGTTATAATACCTACGAATTCGGGATCGTTGATCGTCAGAGGAATCGCAAATAAAGGACCGTGTCCGTCGATCATCGTATAATAACCGTCCTGCTCTTCGTCCCACTTCGGATACGGAAGGAATCCGTAATCATCTTCGATTTCACGGAAATCGCTGATCGCGCTTATAAATAAACCCGAGGCCAGCACCGCACGGCTTTCGTTGAATAGTTTCACGGTTGCTTCATGCCAGGCCATCCCGCTTGGCGATGTGGTATTCGGAGTGACATAAACCCCTTCGGATTCAAAATACAGATTATAAAGCTTTTCGACGATACGGACCGTTTTTTCATTGTTGATAACAAGCTCCGGATATCCGTCGGCATTTTTCTTTGTGATAAATTCACCGAACGCATAAGTCCATGTAACGCTTCCGCTGTAGCAGTTTGTCACCAGACCGTATAAATCATATTCGTCCTTTTTTCCGTCGCTGTTGATATCACTGTATAGGCTTCTTACAAGCGATGTGGCATAATCGAATGTCCATTTGCCGTTTCGTACGTCTTCATAAGGAAAATCAAGATTATAGTCATTGAACAGTCTTTTATTGAAATAATAACAGTAAGTATAATCAAGTGCGTTGTATGTCAGGTCACCGAGTGCAAAAAACGTTTTGCCGTCGATCGCAAGCTGTTCCTCGGCGCTGTGAATCCACCATGGTTTTGAAAAATCGATATACGGAATATCATACCAGTTATAATAAAGACCGTTGGTAGCCGATGTTCCTATATGGATCATATGCCCGACGGCAAGGTCATATTCATCGCTTCCTGCGGTTATACTTTTGCGGAGCATATTGGTCAGTGTAGCTTCATCGGATTCATTTACGGGAAACACGGTTATTTTCATATCGAAACGTTCTTCGACTGCCTGATTGCGTGTAAATACGGCGTCGTCGATAACGTCTCCGGTCATTTCCTCCATGAAAAGATCGTCGATATGGGCGTTTGAACAGCCGTCGCGCGTAATAATACGGAAGTTTCTTCCGTCATAACCGGCTTCGGGCAAGTTATCCGGTATCGCTTTGCGGATTTCTTCGTCGGTCAGTTCAACTGTTTCCGGTATTGTATCTGTACCGGTCGTGACAGCACTGTTTTCGGCCTGCGCGGCACAGGACGGAATAATCACGGCTGCAGAAAAAAGCATCAGCACCGACAGCATTGCGGATATACATTTTCTGGACATCTCCACCATTCCTTTCATCATTGTATATAATTTATTTTATCACATTTATTTTTTATTGTCAATATATCCGGCAGCCGTAAATTCGAATTATAAACGGAGGGCCGATTGTAAAGCTAACTGCCCCCCCGGAAAGAAAAAAAGAGTAGCTCATCGG
>CAZVPD010000059.1:0-20101 GCA_964628455.1 uncultured Lachnospiraceae bacterium | reverse complement strand
AACCGGTATGGAAAAACCTATTTCGGATGCTTTTTTATCAAATGCAAATGCTTTTTCGTAAACGATCCCCTGCTTTCCTTTAATACGGACCGACACGTCATAACTTCGCACAGGTAATATATCCTCGTCGGCGATCACCCCTTCAACGACGAAAGGTTGACCCGCATAGACATGCGTCGGATTCACAAACAGGCACCATTTTAACGGTGCCAGACCGTTCTGCATAACATCGGCGATTCCGGGTTTCCATTCCCTCATCAATGTCCATAAACCTTCGCCGCAGATGGCATGATCGAGCAGTCCCGTTATGCTGTAACCGTTAAATTTAGGATTTGATCGGACGATATCAAATGTAACCGCTCTCTGCCTTGAATGAAGGCGTGCGCTTTCGCACATCAAGTCCGAGGGAAACGCATAGACTTCATCAAATCCGAATTTATGCCAGTCGGCTAAAAAATTTTCGGCCATCATGCGTATCCATCTGTAATCCGGCATATCGGAACGCGTACCTCTTTGTTCGAATTTCCGGCATAGCCACAGAACATCAAACATACTTCCGACCCCGTATTCGGAGATAAATACCGCCCTTCCGCCGGACCCCGCATTGCGTATCAGCTCCATATGTTTCTGTGAGTGGGGCAGTCTCGGATAAACATGAAGATCTCCGACTTTATGAAAAAACGCCCCCGGATCACCGTTCTGCCAGCCGATTTGCTCTGATGAATTTTCATTTTCCTCATTCCATATACAGCTCCATTTTTCACTGAAAGGATTTGAAAAAGAACCGATATTCAAATGGCCGTCAAACCGGCCGCTTGCGAGCAATACAAGCCGTGACTTATCCAGTGAATAGATATCATGAAGGCTTGCGACAGCTATATCAAAGGCAGCGCCATAAGGAGGCCGGTGGGGAGTTTCATTTAAAAGACCCCAGATCACAACACTCGGATGAGAACGGTCGCGTTTTATTAACGAAAGCAGATTTTCGAGATACAATTCTTTTACCTGATCGCTGTCTTCAAGCAGCCATCCCGAAGAAGGTTCCTGATAAACCATAAGGCCTATTTCATCGCAAAAATCGAGTTGTTCGGTTTGTGAATACCCCGAAATAAACCTTACCGCATTTAATCCCGACGCTTTCGCCATGATAAAATCACGGCGCATGAGCTCCGGATCCATACAGACCTGTATTCCTTCGGGGAAATTATTTCCGGTATGTGAACAGCGCAGAAATATGCGCTTCCCGTTCAGACGGAAATATCCGTTTTCGTCGACTGAAAAACTGCGGAATCCGCAGCGCCTGCTGCATTTATCAGCGTATATCTTATTGCCGATTTCGGATTTCAACGTAATATTTACAAAATACAGATACGGATCATCGGTGCTCCACAGATATATATCATTAAGTTTTAATGAAATTTCCAGTGTGTTTTCGCCTTTAACGGCAATCACGGATTTTTTTAACGAAGTTTCCGCATAACCGGAACGCTTGCTTCCGGCTTCGGCTGTCAGTGTGCATTCACGATCCTTTTTATCGCTGTTAAAAAGGGTTATTCTGGCGTCAATGCATCCCGTCTCGATGTTTCCATACAGATATGTATCGGTAATACGTATCCGCGGCACAGCCATCAGTGTAACCTCCTCGCGCAAACCGTAGACATTCTGGCTTGCGCCCGGACACAGGTCACGGCGGCGCTGATTGCGGTGAGGTATCTGTTCGAGTTTAAGTCCGAACATATCTTCATCCCATTGTTTTGCACACCGGACATAAAGCCGGTTGTTTTTTCCGAATACAATCAGATCCGTTACATCCACCTCGAAAGGGTCTTCGACTCCGCGATGATATCCGGCATGAAAACCGTTGAGATACACATCGCAGTAAAATTCGGCCATTCCGAAACGCAGTATATATCTCATTCCTTTTTCGAAAACAAAAGAAGTCATAAAATCACAGAAATACCAGGCAACGCCGAAACCGTCCGGGAAATACTGATGAACAAGACCGGGTACGACTGCCGGAACCGCAGTTTCAGGTAATCCGATAACATACCATTTGTTTTCCTGACCGACATTTTGCGGATCATGCGCTATTTTCCATCCGTTTCGCAATATTTCATATGTACCGGTAATCATCGCAACATCCCTCTCATTGTAATACGGCTGTTTTAATCCTCATAAATCGTTTTAAATGATTTGCCCCATTTTTGCATCCGGATATTGTAAACCTCGTTGTCTTCTGCTTTCATCCAGAAAGTCAGCAGAACAAAATCTTCGGTTTCGCTTTTATTGTCCAGTGAATGAAACACCCCGCCCGGTATAAAAACAAGACTCCCTGCTTTTATATCAAATGTTTTATCGTCGAGATGAATCACCGCCTCGCCTTTTACAATATAATAAACTTCGTCTTTTTCATGTACCCCGCCGCCTGTCGAACAACCGCCTTTCAGGGTCCCTTCGTTGATCTGAACCGTTTCGGCTTCCGCGACAATATTGTCAAGCAGCATTTTTGACGAATATGTCTGGTCCAGAATTAAAGGCTTAACTTCACAAGAATGGATAATTTTGGGCTCCGGCATAATAATCCCCTTTCATATAAGCAGAAGATGCGGATGTTCGAGCATAAACTTGATTTTATGTAAAAATTCGGATGCATAAAAATCGTTTATTTTATTGCAGTCATATACCAATGTCAATGTTATTACAGAATGCAGAATCAACGATCCTTCAGATACCGCTGGTATCTGCGATACGGCTCCGGCTGTCAAAAAAGCTTGTAACGAATCCCGTAAAGGGATAAAGCTCTCTTCAGTCTCGTATTTACCGAAATCCGCGAAGGCAAATACCGCGCTTCCTTCTTTAATGACAGGATCATTCAATTTATTTGACAATCCGGTTATAGATAAGCATCCTGCATTGTTTATTACCGTCATTTTATAAGCATTTGCATCCGGTATGATAATGCCAAGGTTTATATTTTTATTCCCGGAAATCATCATCGGGTATGAGGACAATGTTTTAATGGCGGCATATGCCGTAAAATCCGATATGCATGTATCGATCCCCAAACTCTTTATGCTGCCGGCTAAGTGCATTAAGTCGCTGACACCGGCTTTTATACGATGATATGCCTGAACGGGAGCAGGGATCTTTTTATCGGTTCGTTCAAACGCCGGCGTTTCTTTTTCGGGAATGCATGGTTCTTTTTCTTTCGCTGCTTTTACCGGGGTTTTCGAAACAACAACTGTTTCCGGATCGGTTTCCTGTTTTCCGGAAGTTTTTTTATGCAGTACATCGCGTTCAATGATGATTCCGTTATAACCGCTGCCTTTTATGTTTTTATAATCGAGTCCGAGTATACCTGCTGTCCGTTTCGCCCTCGGACTTGCGTAAACCTTGAGAGGTCCTCCCGTATCGGGCATTACGGCTGCTCCTGCAGGATGTAAAGGGACTGCATCATCCTCATTCCCGATAAAAGCGACCGGTTCGGTTATCGGGACCGTTTCACCTTCGCTGCGTATGATCTGCAGCAGAATCCCGTCATACTGAGAGTCGATATCGATAGTCAGCTTATCTGTTTCCATTTGAAACAGCGGTTTATTAGCCTCTATCCTGTCCCCTATTTTATAAAACCATTTTGTTATAACTCCTTCGGTCATCTGCAATCCCTGTTTCGGCATAATTACTGTTTTGATCATATTTACCTCACAACCAGAGAGAACGCCGGACCGCCTGATAAATATCCTCCGGCTGCGGAACAACAGCGTTTTCAAGCCCGAGGTTGAAGGGCAGAGGACATTGCTTTGCTCCAAGCCGAATCACGGGAGCATCAAGATATTCAAATGCATTCTCGGCAATCTGAGCCGCTATCTCCGCACCGATGCCCGCTGTTTTATGAGCCTCGTGAACTATAACCGCACGTCCCGTCTTCTTAACGGAATTTATAACGGTTTCACTGTCGAAAGGAACAAGAGTGCGGGGATCGATCACTTCAACCGAAATACCTTCGGCTGCCAGCTTTTCTGCAATTTCTACCGCTTTATATACATAGGTATGGGTGGCTATCACAGTTGCGTCGCTTCCCTCACGAACGATTTTTGCTTTACCGAAGGGAATCATAAAGTCGGGATCGTCGGAAACCTCACCTTTTTTTATATAAAGCTGTTTATGTTCGATGATCATAGTGGGATTGTCGTCACGGATAGCGGTGCGCAATAAACCGGCAGCGTCTGAAGGTGTTGACGGCATGGCTACCTTAATTCCCGGGAAATGCATAAAAACAGCTTCCATGCTTTGTGAATGTGTTGCGGCATTTCCCCTTCCGACTCCCTGCTGACCGCGTATCACAAGAGGTATTTTTGCTTTTCCGCCGAAAATATAACGGGTTTTTGCTACCTGATTGATAATCTGATCCATTGATACCAGAGAAAAATCCATATACATCAATTCAACGATCGGCCGCATACCCGCACAAGCCGCGCCCAGACCGGCTCCGATAAAAGCGGATTCCGATATCGGAGTGTTGCGGATCCGTTCGGAACCGAATTCTTCGGCAAGTCCTTTTGTACAGCCGAAAATCCCGCCGAGTACTTCAATATCTTCGCCTATGACAAAAACCCTCGGATCACGGCGCATCTCCTGAGCCATCGTATCGCGTATAGCGGCAGAATAACTTTTTTCAGACATTTATATATTCCCCCCGACGTAAAAAACATCATCAAGTACCGCAGCAGGATCGGGTTCGGGACTGTTTAAAGCAAATTCCGCAGCTTCCTCAACCATTTCATACGCATTGCCTTCGAGTTTATCCAGTAATTCCGCACCGCAGATATTTTTCGACAGCAGATAATTTCGAAGTCTTTTAATAGGACACTTCTTTTTCCATTCTTCTACTTCATCCCGTGAACGATAATTTTGCGGATCCCCCGTCCAGTGTCCGAGCCAGCGATATGTTTTGCATTCTATGATAGCCGGTCCTCCTCCGGCCCGGGCGGAAAGGACAGCTTTTTCAACCGCATTATAGATTGCCGTAACGTCATTTCCGTCAACCGTGACTCCGGGAATATTATATGAAACCGCCCGGACCGATATATCTTCGACAGAAGTGCTCTGCCAGAGAGGTACCGAAATTCCGTATCCGTTGTTTTCACATAAAAACAGAACAGGCAGCGACCATACTGCAGCAAGATTCAATGATTCGTGAAATATCCCTTCGTTGGAAGCTCCGTCACCGAAAAAAGCGACGGCAACTCTTCCCTGTCCCTGCATTTTCGATGCAAGCGCAGCACCGACGGCGATCGGCAATCCTCCGCCTACAATCGCATTCGCACCGAGATTTCCGTGCTCGACGTCGGCAATATGCATGGAACCCCCGCGTCCTTTGCAATATCCCGTGGCCTTTCCCATAAGTTCAGCCATTGCGAATTTTAAATCCGCACCTTTGGCTATACAGTGCCCGTGACCGCGATGCGTGCTTGTAATATAATCGTCATCATTCAACAGACCGCACACTGTCGCCGGAGGCGCTTCCTGACCGAGACAAAGATGAACCGAGCCGCGCAGCTTATTCGATTCAAACAGGGACAGTGCTTTCTGCTCGAAAGCGCGTATTTTATTCATCATAAAATAGATATCGATAAGCTTGTTGTTATTCATTTTAAAAGCCTTTTCTTTAATATTTCAGCAATATTCTGGGTTGAGTCGGCGATTGTAACACCGGCATCCCGCAAAACGGTTTCCTTAAATCCGGCACTGCCTGTGCCGTCGGCCGAAACGATTGCCCCTGCATGTCCCATGCTCTTTCCTCGCGGTGCATTTTTACCGGCAATGAGTGCGATAACGGGTTTTGATACGCTTTTTCTGATAAAGGCTGCTGCTTCTTCTTCGGCTGAACCGCCTATTTCACCGATCATCACGATGAATTCTGTCTGATCGTCTTTTTCGTATAAGGGCAGCAAATCCGCAAATGATGATCCGGGTATCATATCACCGCCGATCCCAACACATGTACTCTGGCCTATACCGGCATTTGTAAGCATAAAAACGGTTTCATAACAATTCGTCGCGGAACGGGAGATGATTCCAACAGGACCTTCAGTAAAAATGTGATGTGCCATAAATCCGGCTTTGGATTTACCGGGAGATATAACGCCGAAAGAATTCGGTCCGATCACACGTACGTTTTTGATTTTAGCGGCATAATAAATCTGAAGCATATCATGAACGGGCACATGTTCCGCTATGGTTATAACATCCTGAATCCCGGCATCTATCGCCTCGAGAACTCCGGATTTAGTATGCATAGCCGGGACAAAAATCACCGATGCATTTGCCGCAGCAGTTTCTTTTGCTTCCCTTACCGTATCATATACCGGTATGCCCATCACCTGTGTTCCGCCTTTGCCCGGTGTTACGCCTGCGACAATATTCGTTCCATACGCAAGCATCTGTTCGGTATGAAAACTGCCTTCTCTTCCGGTGATGCCCTGGACAATAAGGCGGGTGCTTTTATCAATCAATATACTCATTCTTTAATGCACCTACCCCTTCCCAAAGTCCTTCAACAACCACAACCCCGGATAAGCCGTTTAAAATTTCCATTCCCTTATCTTTATTTGTTCCTTCAAGGCGTATAACTACCGGTTTAACCATATTATACTTCAATATTGCTTCACGGATACCGAGTGCAACTTCATCGCAACGGGTAATTCCTCCGAAAATATTTATGAAAAGCTTTTCTGTCTGAACATCACTCATGATGATCCGGATCGCTTCGGAAATACGATCCGACGTAGCCCCGCCGCCAAGGTCAAGAGTTGCACGGACTGCCATACGATTATCCGTTATCATATCGATGCACGACATCAGCATACCGGAACCGTTGCTCATGACAGCGATGTCGCCTTTTTCATCACAGGGTATATATAAAAAATTATATTTCTCCGCTTCCGCCGATAAGACGTTCAGTTCCGATTTGCTTCTGTATTCCGCAATATCCGGATGACGTTTCAAAGCGCTGTCATCAACGGTTATTTTACCGTCGACAGCAATCACCTGCCCTTCAGGTGTAAGGGCAAGCGGATTAATTTCGCATAAAAGACAATCATACTCACAGAATAATTTATATAATTTGCAGACTATATCTTCTATCGGTTTTGAAATTTTCAAATAACGCAGAGTAAAATCACATATTCCCATGAGCGGATTAACGGGAATGCGCCTGACAAGTTCCGGATGCGCCTCGATATCGATGCCTCCGTTTTCACAATAAAGAATTACCGGACTTCGCTCCATCCGGTCCAGTGCGACAGCAAGGTATAATTCCTTTTCGATCGACTCGGCATATGTAACCATGATTTTTCTCACCGCGTGACCTTTAATATTCAATCCGAATATTTTTTCAGCCTGAGAAAACAATTCATTTTCATTTTGCGCAAATTTTATACCCCCGGCTTTTCCCCGTCCGCCGGTCTCCACCTGTGCTTTCAATACAGCGGGGTATTTAATTTCGGATGTTAATTTTCGGAGATCATCAAGTGAATCGGAAATAACGCCGTATGTCGACGATATTCCGTATTTTAAAAAAAGCTCTTTCGATTTATATTCCGCCAGATCCATTTTATCAGCTCCAAATTTCGTCGTCGGACGGAATTACGCCGTCCGGTTTGGGAAGCGCGATTTTAATGATATTCAGCAGGTGACGATGCGAAAAGTTTTCGGAAATGCTGTTGTTGCCCCATGACGCGCAGCCGAGGGTCGTTGTGGGAGTCAGACTGTTCAAAAAGCTTCCGCCGTTCATGGTCGAGCAGATCTGATTTACAAGGATGCGCGCTACAGTAAGTATTTCGCCTGCGCATTCGATGTTTTTACGATTATCCGAATGGATGCTGACACTGTGCCCCCTGCCCTCCACATCGAGATTCGCCTGAGCGATACGGATCGCTTCGATAAAATCATTGTATTTGTATGCAGAAATGACCGGACACATTTTTTCTTTGGAAAGGAAACTCGTTTTTCCGAACGAAGGAGCTTTTACAATAATCACACGTGTCTCCGGCGGAACACCGATACCCGCAGCTTCGGCTACCTTGACTGCGGAAACACCGACCAGATTTTTATTCATGATCCCGTCCGGAAAAAGCAGGTCGGTTATTTTCAAGGATGTTTCGTCGTCGCCGACATAATAACATCCTTCTTCAATAAAAGAATCAATAATATTCTGATAATCCTCAGCAGGCAGAATAACGGTTTGTTCACCGGAACAAATAATCCCGTTATCAAATTCACGTCCTTCAATGACTTTGTTCACCGCAGATTTATAGTCGATACCGCGGTCGAAAATACATTGTACATTGCCGACACCCACTCCATAAGCGGGTTTACCGCTTGAATAAGCGGCTTTTACCATGGGCATCCCGCCTGTAGCAACAACAACATCCACAGAACGCATCAGTTCGTTTGATAATTCGACGGAAGGTTCATTGATGATCTGTATCAGATTATCGGGAGCACCCAAAGGTGCAATGGCTTTGTTTATCAGTTTTACTGTTTCGGCAGAACACTTTTTTGAACGCGGGTGCGGAGCAATGATAATCGAATTACCGCCCTTTAAAGCAAACATGGCATTACACATCGGAGTAACAATCGGATTTGTACACGGAATCACAGCACCTACAACACCTACGGGACGCGCTATTTCCGTTATACCCGTGGATTCATCTCTGCTCAGTATCCCTTTGCTTACGACGCCTTTAAGGCTGTTCCATATGATTTTCGCTTTGCCTTTATTTTTTTTGACTTTATGCAGATACACACCCATGCCGGTTTCTTCTACTGCCATGGCCGCGAGAATCTCCGCGTTGTCATATATTGCTTTTGCAACGGCACGGACTATCTCATCCGTTTTTTCCTGCGTAAAGGTTTCAAATTCCAGCTGAGCTTTTCTGGAATCGTTGACCAGTTTTGCGATATATTCTTTTACATCCATTTTCAATCATCTGCTTCCGTTATTTTTACTAATACTTTAATATCTTTTTTATGATACTCCGCATGGTTCTCAAAATACGAAACCGCGTCATCAAAACCGATCACTCTTGTTATCATGGGTTCAAGGTCAAGTCCGGATTCCGTTATATATTTAATAATGGGAGGAACAATACCGATCTCCCCCATAATTCCACGCACGGTCAAACCCTTTGTAACAAGTCTGTTTATCACAAGACCGTCGATATCATTTTCATAAAATCCTATCATGGATATAAAGCCCCCCGCCCGGGTAATGTCGATCGCCTGCTGAACGGTCGGGGATGCACCGGAAGTTTCCACAGTAAAATCAACTCCGGTCCCGCCTGTAATACTGTCTATCTCTTTCAGTGCATCGGTCTTGTTGATATTGATAACATGCGTTGCACCCAGTTTTTTGGCTATATTTAGCTTTTCGTCCGTCCGGCCTATACATATGATCTTTTCTGCTCCCATACGCTCAGCTATTGCCAGAGCCGACATACCGATAGGACCGGTTCCTATGACCGCAACGGTCGTTTTACTTCCGACGGGGTATTTTGTCATTCCCGCATAAGCGACGGTAAGGGGTTCAATCATCGCTCCTTTTTTATAATTGATCGAATCCGGGAGATGATATAAATGGCATTCCGGAATAACGATGTATTCTGCAAACGAACCTTCCCAGCAGTTGATGGTTCCGACAGAACGGTTGTTTTCGCAATGCTCCATATCTCCCCGCAGGCATGCGGCACATTCCCGGCAGGAAATACCGTTGTCCGAGACCACGCGGTCGCCTTCTTTAAATTTCGTCACACCTGATCCGGTTTTTTCGACATATCCGGACCATTCGTGTCCGATACGGACCGGATATTTAATGAGCCCGTCTTTCACAAAGTTTGTTTCGCCCGTATAAATCACAAGATCTGTTCCGCATATTCCCGAATAAACCACACGGCATAATATTTCGTCTTTTTTTAAAACAGGTTCGGAAATATTGAGCATTTTAATATTGTTTTTAGAAATTACGCTTAATGCTTTCATACAAGCCTCCGTTTTAATCAGTTTACAGCTCAACCGTAGAATTTTTTAAATAATGCGTCGGTTTCATCACGAGTCGGCATGGAGGGTGATGATCCTTTCCGTGTTACGGAAATAGACGCGACACAATTGGCAAATTTAATCGCAGTTACGATATCTCTGCCTTCCGAGAGGGCGACCGTCAATCCGCCGTTAAAGGCGTCACCGGCGCCTGTGGTATCCACCGGCTTTAAATCGGTTGTCGGAATTATAATCTCGGTGTTATTGTTTATTAAGGCCGCGCCGGACTTCCCCAACGTAACAATTACATTTTTTACGCCCAGTGACAAAAGCTTCCGGCCTGCGATAAATGCATCCGGCGTTGTTCTGACCGGTACACCCGAAAAAAATTCGGCTTCGGTTTCGTTGGGTGTAAAATAATCGACGCCGTCGAAGAATCCTTCGGGAACCGGCTGAGCCGGGGCCGGATTAAAAACAATGGTTTTCCTGTGTTTTTCAGCCAGAATCACAGCTTCTTTGACCGCATCAAGATTTGACTCCAGCTGCACCAGTATTGTTTTGCAATCTTTGAATTCCGATTCGGCAGCACGGACTTCATCGGGCGAGAGATCCAGATTGGCTCCGATCATGACGATTATACGGTTTTGTCCGGTGCTTTCATTCACTTCGATGATTGCTGCTCCGGTTTCCTTATTCTTTGACCTGTAAACATATTGATCGGTCATCCCTTCGGTTTTATAATGATGAAAACAAATGTCGCTCAATGTATCGAAGCCGACTTTGGTAATCATAACGACATGACCGCCCGATCGGTTTGCGGCCGTTGCGGCATTGGAACCTTTACCGCCCGGACCAATTTTCAGCATGTTTCCGATGACCGTCTCTCCGTCCCGCGGAAATTTCGGTGTGAATGAAGTCAAATCCGCGATGAAGCTTCCGACTACAACAATTTTATTCTTATTCATGCAGATACCCCTCCGTATTTATGAATATATCAAACTCAACCGAATCATAAGGTGCTATGCTGCTGCCGTATCCTTTTTGAGCTGCTTTTTCGGGGGAGTCAAACGGAGCCGAACATATTTCCGGCGCTGCGTTATGCATGGATTTGAATCTGCCGTTGTTCATCCAGACACCTAAATAAGGTATCTTATTCTTGTTATAGCGCATGACAAAAGACCTGCCGGTTTCGGGATTGGCGTATTTAACCAACCCGAACGGTACCGGTTCGGTAAAGTAATATTTAAAAGTATTTCCATCTGCGGAAAAAGGTTCCGAGGTCAGCATCGGTGCAATTACACTGATTATATCGCCTTTTTTCCCGAATGCCGAATTTTCATCAAACATGATTTCAGCCTGAGCACCGTCAATATACGGTACGGCCATTCGTCCGTTTTCAACAGCGGCGAGCATACAGTGCGCAGCCCAAATATAAGGGAAAGGGCTGCCGGAAAGATTCTCGATTTTATAATTTATAGTCAAAGAACCGTCTTCCGTGCCTGAAACCGTTTTTATATAACGATACGGCAAGCGATTTGACTTGAGAACCATAAACAGGCGATCGTTATCACATTGATAATCAAAGCGCGAACGACATACCTCACCGTGATCCATATAGGAGACACCTGTGTTCGGACCGTTTGCCGGTATATAAAGATCGATTGTCGGAAACATATCATCAAAAGCGGAGCATTCGCTGTCGACATAATCCTCTTCAGCGGAAAATACTTTATAATGATCCCCCGCAGCTGCCGCGAGTAATTCACATCCCGTTGTTTTATCTGTCAATGAAGCCAGCTTAGCTCCGTTATACGGGAGAAAAATCGCCCTGAGAAATTCCGTTTCAACCGCAATACCAAATACATCCTTATAGGACGAATCGTAAATATGTATCATTTCGATTTATTTCATTTCATTTTTAATATGGCGGCACCGGATGATGTGCCCAGCCTGTCGGCTCCCGCTTCAATCAGAGCGGCTGCCGTTTCATATGTTCGAATGCCCGATGATGCTTTGACTTTCACGCCGTCAGACACAGAAGCTTTCATGAGTCTGATATCCTCAACCGTAGCGACACCTTCATTAAATCCCGTGCATGTTTTCACAAAATGAGCACCTGCTTTACAGGAAAGCTCGCAGGCTTTCACTTTTTCCTCATCGGACAGATAAAAAGTTTCGATTATCACTTTAACAGTCTTCCCTTTAGCCGCTTTGACTACGGCTTCGATATCCCGGCAAACATAATCATAACGTTTGTCTTTCAATGCTCCGATATTGATAACCATATCGAATTCATCACAGCCGTCCGAGTATGCCGCATTGGTTTCGGCTTCCTTCACAGCCGTGGTGTTTGCACCGAGCGGAAAACCTATGACTGTGCAGATTTTTACATCGGTCCCCTCGAGATAACGTTTAGCCGCTGCGGCATGGCAGGGATTTACACAAACACTTGCGGTATTCATTTCGCGGGCAGCCTCGCATAAAGCTATGATATCACGCTCTCCTGCATATGGTTTTAAAATCGTATGGTCTATGTATTTATTGAGATTTTCGATCATTTTTTCCTCCGTTTGTTTATATTGGATTTTAATCTATAATAACATTTTCACCCATCCGCATAATGATGTAAGGCTGTGCGGGTAATATTTCCCGCATTTTCACTGAAAACAAATAAGGAGAGCCTCCGTGTTCGGCGAAATTCCAGTAATGATACGGAGTCATGAGCCGAGGTTTGACAAGTCCGCAAAGCTTTACGGCTTCTTCTTCATTCAAGTTGCCGAAAGCTCCGTTAATCGGAGCTGCCATTAAATCGATTTGCCTTGAAGCAATATCACTGACTGCGCCGGCACCGCTTATTTTTTCAGGCCTGTAGGCAGTATCTCCGGCTATGTAAACGGTTTTTTCATCCATGGTTAAAAGAAGGCCGACCGCGTTCGGCGCACCATCGCCATGATCGCAGTAAACCGCTTCGATTTTTAACGAACCTTCCCGATAAATACCTCCGACTGCCATAACCTTTATGTTCTCCGTAAAACCAAATCCCGACAAGATTCCGGCGCCGTCCTTATTGACATAAACGACCGGAGATCCATTGGAAATCATCAAAGGAAGAGCATCAACATCCAGGTGGTCCGGGTGCTCGTGCGTACAGATGATCACATCAAAAGCAAGATCGGCAGAATCAAGCAGCCGGGGCATAAGACGTTTGAATCCGGCAATCCTTGAACAGCAGTCGGACAGATACAGATCAACAGCAACCAGAGTCCCGTCCGATCCTTTTATTATATATCCGGCTTGTCCCGTAAAGTATACCGCAATACTTCCTTTAGTTACATGACGTGATAAAATATCCTGTGCCAGAGTTATCATATTTCAATCCTTTCCGATTTTAAATCAATAGAATTTAAAAATCCCTTGCGAAACCGCATGTCCAACCGCCGTCCACCGTTAATACCGAGCCTGTTACATAACCCGCACAGTCGGCACCGAGAAAAAGCGCTGCATAAGCGATATCTTCCGGCGAACCCGGACGGTGCTGCGGTATATTCTTCATCATCGATTCTGCCTTTAAAGGATCATTATAAAACAATGCGCGCGTTCCCTCCATAAGGATTGAACCCGGCGCAATACAATTAACGCGGATGCCCTCCTCCGCAAGTTCGATAGCCATCGCTTTTGTCAGGTTTACAACACCGGCTTTAGCCGCTGTAAACGCACACTGACGGCGAAACGGCACGATTCCGACGACGGAACTGATGTTTATGATATTTGCACCCGTCTCTTTTTGCATATGCCGCAAAAAAGCTTTCGAAACATTGTAAACTCCGTCAAGGTCAACACCGATTATCCAGTCCCATTTTTCATCGGAAAAAAAACCGATCGGATTGCGGTCGTCAGGTCCCACATTCACACCGGCGTTGTTTATCAGAAGATCGACCGAACCGAATTTTTCCATGATTTCTTCGGAAACGGATACAAGACTTTTACGGTCTGTCACATCAAGTAAAAAAGGAACGGCAATACCTCCGCAGGCAGTAATCGAATCCGCAACTGCGGTACATCCTGCCGGATTTATATCGCAGACAGCTACCGATGCACCGTTTTCGGCAAAGATACGGCACATCGAACTGCCTATCCCCCCGGCAGCGCCTGTAATAACTACGGTCTTTGAGGAATAATCGATTTTTATCATCTTATACCAGCTTCTGATTCATTGATTTTTCTTATTATATTACAGTATGAATTAATTGTCAAGCAATGTATAAATTTATATGATAATACTGTAGAAATTATAAACCACCTGTTTCGGAAATATATGTTCATTGAAGATTTAACGGACCGACCAGACCTTAAGAAATATATTTTTAAAATCCGATTATTATTTTAAAATAGCTATTGACAAAAACCGATTTATATGTTATACTTTAAAAGTATTCAGGTTGTATAGTATGATCTCACATATTTATGTAAGACATTTTACCGACGATGTTTTACATAAATATGTGATTTTTTAATCTTACAAACAATATAATTATATTTTATGGAGGTACCTTAAGATGAACACAGGTACAGTTAAGTGGTTTAATGCGGAAAAGGGCTTTGGCTTTATTTCCAACGACAATGGCGGAGACGATGTATTCGTACACTTCTCACAGATCGTTTCCGAGGGATATAAGTCTCTCAAAGACGGTCAGAAGGTTACGTTTGATATAGAACGCGACCAGAAAGACAAAAGCCGTTTCAGAGCGGTAAACGTCAACATAGCATAACAATCACAAAAAAACAGGCATTCGCGGCAACGCGAATGCCTGTTTTTTTGCGGCTCGCTTGTGAATTTATTAATATGTTGACATTAATATGATCTTCGATTATAATGATTTTAAAATACTATATGAAAGGTCAGCGGATAATATGAAAAAGATTATACGGATTTTAGCTTTTGTTTTAATCCAGACAGTATTATTTTTATTAATAACAAGCTGTTCCGACAGAGTCTCAGAAATTCCGGTTACTGCCGACACGGTTGTTCATACAGTTGAAACAGAACCGGTTCTTTCCGATCATTTACCTGAATCAGATTTTTCGGGATATAACTTCCGTATGCTTATCCGTGACAACGATGTTTACGTCGATGATATGTATTCGGAAACCGAAACCGGTGATTTAATGGAGGATGCGATATATTACCGCAATTTAAAAGTTGCGGAACGTTTCAATATCAGTTATGAGGTGATCCGTTCATCACACTATAATTACGAAACGGACGGCATGACATCCATACTGGCCGGCAGCGATGATTACGACATCATTTTACCGCATGCCCGGGCTTCATTTGCATATGCCCAGGAAAAATTACTTCTGGAATGGAATACCGAGCTGGAATATGTTGATCTTGACCAACCCTGGTGGGCGCAGGATGCCAAAGAAAGTTTTTCGATCAATCATAAACTTTATTGTATGGTAGGTGACATCAGTTTTCAAAATCTTGCAGCCACAACATGCATCCTTTTTAACAAACCGCTTTTTAACGATTATCTGATCGAATACCCTTATAAATCTGTTTTGGACGGAACATGGACTTTCGATAATTTTTCAAATATTATTAAAAAAGGTTATTCGGATCTTAACGGTGACGGAAATTCAGCCATTGAAACAGACCAGTTCGGTTATGTGACCAGCTGGTGGGGCGGTCCAATTCAAGTCTTGTATTGCGCAAATGAGCGCATCGCCGACAAAGACGAAAATGATATCCCGTATATATCCCTTTTTAATGACCGTACCACGGAAATATATCAGAGATTCTTTGATTTGTTTAAGTCCGGCACCTGCTTTCTTGAAAAGACCGACGGAGGTCCGCTTGTTAATGAATCATTTAAAGAAGGACGCGCTTTATTTATCGAGGCGGGTTACGGAAGCATCATCTCTTTCAGGGATATGGATATTGATTTCGGAGTTATTCCCTGGCCGAAATACGATGATACCACAGACAAATATTACGGTAAGGTCGACGCTTCCTGTTCCTTGTTTATCATTCCTATTACGGCAAGCGATCCCGTCCGCACATCTGTGATTCTGGAAGCGCTTGCTTTTGAAGGCTATGTTTCCGTCATTCCGACCTATTATGACGTAGCTCTTACGACAAAATATACGCGTGACGATGAATCAACGGAAATGCTGGACATTATAAAACAGGGGAAGATTTACGACCTCGGATATTACTGCAATGCAGTCGGTGAGTTGAGCAGTACGGGATATAATCTTTCAAAAATGCCTTCACCGGATTTTGCTTCTTTTTATGCTAAAAACGAAAAACCCGCAAAAAAAGCGCTGGAAAAACTGGTCAGTGCATATCTGGATTAACATGGCGGTCCGGATGATTTTTTTACTTTAACAGAGCGCTTTTCTTAAGAAATTCAGCATTCGTAACATAGTTTATATCGCTTCGGCCTGCTATTTTTTCACAAAAAGTTTCAAATGTATCCCAGCTTTTATATTTATCGAATTCAAAGCTGTGACCCCAGAGATAAAATAAACTGTTTTCATCGGTTTCGGCGTCAATAAAGGAATCGGCAAGTTCCGGGAGCGCTGGATCGTTCTGATGACATGTCGGCTGCCATATCATCAGATCACGAGGAAAAGCGAATGTATGGTGGGAAGCTACCGCACGGGCATAAACAATGCCCGTGTTTTGTTTTATCGTTTCGATAACAAAATCATTGTAAAACGGTCCCCCGGGGTATGCCATTCCGATGATCGTATATCCGCACAATTTTTCGAGAGCAGTTTTATCACCGCCAACCTCATGAATTATTTTATCGCGGTCGCACATATCAAGCCGCGGATGCGTCAGCGTATGGACAGCCACTTCATGTCCCGAATATAAATCATGAACCATATCTGATGTTATTTCGGTATGATCCACATCAATATTATCGTGTATAATCCGATGTTTTGTTCCGAAAAGTCCCGAATTTAAGTTAAAAGTACTTTTCAAACCGTATTTATTTAATAATTCGATTAAACGAACATCCTGTATTGTTCCGTCATCAAAGCTCAATGTTAAATATTTGTTTTTATTCATATCATATCCTTTATATATCTGTATTTAAAAGCAGATATTAAAATGTTAATTATTTACGACCGTAATGTATGCCGTTAAGGTCAAAACAAATAAAAACAACAGGTTATAATTGGTGAATTTAAGTATATAACGAAGGGATTTACCTTTGTTATGCTTCTCATATTCCCGGAAAGTGATAAGGCTTGCCAGCGATGCGATTAATGTTCCCGCTCCTCCGATATTGACGCCTAAAAGCAATTCCCTGTAGTTGTCTGTAAAATGAGAAAGCAGAATAGCCGAAGGAACGTTGCTGATTATCTGACATGATAAAACAGAAACAAATAATGTGCTTTTTTCAAGCAGACCCGATAATATGTTCCTGACAATTTCGATACGTGACATATTTCCGGAAAAGACAAAGAAAGCGGTAAATGTCGCCAGAAGCGGATAATCCACCATTCGAAGTGCCTGTCTGTCTATAAAAAACAAAACAAACGGAATTATAAGCAATCCGGTCCAATAAGGTATTCCGCGAAAAACGATGGCGATAGCGAGAACAAACAATAATAAATAAATGATCAGTTTATTTCGGGGCATCTCTTTATGATAATCATCCGAAACCGATAATGTTTTATTCTTAATAAGAAGGCAGCATACCGTTATCATAATAACGGCTACGGCAAATGGTATCGCCATAATAGAAATAAATTCAGCCGTCGGTATTTTAAAAGCAGAATAAAGATATAAATTCTGAGGATTACCGAAAGGCGTCAGCATGCCGCCTAAATTTGCGGAGATATTCTGCATAATAAATAAAAAAGCCATATATTTTTGTTTGCCGGTATGGATTAAAACAAGAGATCCGAGGGGGAGAAAGGTGAGAAGCGCCATGTCGTTTGCAATAAACATAGAACCGATGAATGTTATATAACACAACGCAAGAAAACAGCTGCGGGTTGTTTTAAAACGGCCGACTATATGCCGGGCTACAATCGTAAAAAATTCGATATTACGCAGCGCGCAGACTACGGCAAGAACACAAAACAGGCAGGATAGCGTCTTCAAATCGAAATATTCCAAATATTTTTTGTCGGGAGGGACCGCAAATGAAGTAACGACAGCCGCTGATATTGCGGTGACCAGTATCACGTTCTTTTTAAGTACATATGCGGCGTTTTTTTTCAGCTGATTCAAGAAAGCCGCAAATTCAACTCTCTGTAAAGGAGGACCGACCGGATTCATAACGGACATATGCATACCTTCGTAATATGGAAATTGACATCCCGTAAATAACAGCTTATTCTATCATATAAGTATTGTTTTTTCAATATTTAAAGTATACGATGATTTTTATCCCGTATGTATAAATACTGTTCATTAATCATACGGTCGTTTATTCATCTTTTTTTATATATGGTTTATAAAGTTAAAATCCTCTGAATTTTTTTCTGTCGGATAAAATTATCGGGGTTAAAAAAGTACGTCCGTAAACAGAAGAAAAGACAAGGATAATTCCCTGTCTTCCTTTCAAAACCGGTTTCAGGCTGTTTTCATGCACTGACGATTTTTTTTAATCTTTTTTTATCCAAAATTTTAATTCCGCTCCGGGAGTATGAGACAAGGCCTTCGGACGAGAAATATTTCAGCATTCTGGAGACTACTTCACGAGCGGAACCCATATATTTAGCTATCTGTTCATGTGTCAGTTTTATCATATCATCATCATTCTTTAAAGATTCGTCCAGCAGGAACACTGCCAACCGCCGGTCAAAACTCATAAACAATATTTGCTGCATAGCCCACATGACATCCGAAAATCGTTCGGTTGCAAGTTTTAAAGCGAAATTTTCGACAAAAATATTTTGCGCTGCAAGAGCGGAGAATGTGTTCGAATGGATGATTGATACTTCGCTTTTTTCCTCTGCGTCGATATATACGTCAAAAGTAATCGTCTTTAAGACACAGGACGCAGAAAGCATACATATATCACCGGTGTATAACCGGTATAGAGTTATTTCTCTTCCTTCATCCGAAAGCATATAGGCCCGCAGCTGACCGCTTCTGATAAAAATAGCTCCTGTACATTCACCGTTATTTCCGTGTATATTGGCGCCCTTTTCATATATTGTATCGGTAGTATAAAGATGCAATAATTCCTTCTGTGCATCACTTAACTTGTCCCAAAAGGGAAAATGCATTTTAAACATTTCCGTTCGGTCCTCTGACGGCATTTCCCGACCCCCTGTCTGCGGTAATACAACTGTGTTTCCGGCTACAGCTAATCATAACATATAAACGAAACAATGTAAATATATATTAATGCAAAAGCATAAGATCAAAAGGTTGTTTAGATATTTGCATTGCCTTGAATTTTATTATCCGAAGGGTTAGCCTATATTTTCCTGATATTTAATATGAGCCTGATAATAATCCGTTATGGTTTTATTAAAAGCTTTTTCATTCTTAGCATAATAAGAAGTAAATTCCGCATTCTGCGAAGAGACTATATCCGTGAGAATATTATAGATACCCAGATTTACACCAAGATCGTAAACATTGCCTTTGAATATTATATCAAGCATTAAAACAGAATCCTCGTCACGTGATATTTTCTGTCCCAGCAGAATGTCATAAAATGCGGGCATAACGATCTCTTTGTTATAATAGGCCAATAATTCAACAACACTGCCGGTAAAGGACGGGTCGGAAGCAGATAACGGAACGCACATAAATCCCGACCAGTTCAGCGTTATGTAATCTTTCTGCACTTCGTCGAGTTTCGGGAGCGGAACGATCCCGAAATCAGCGTCTGTCTCACGAAAATTCTTCGCAAGGCTTAAAGGAACAAGATAAAACAATGCACGTCCCGAATCGAAACTGACCGGTGGTATCCCTCCGGCATTCGGGTCATACGACATCGAATATTTCCATGTATAGGATATGTCGGCCGTATTGATCAGCTTATCGATTTTTTCCACAAGCGTAATCATACTTTCCGTATTA
>CAZVPD010000058.1:15426-20332 GCA_964628455.1 uncultured Lachnospiraceae bacterium | reverse complement strand
AGATATCGGCTGCTATACGCTCGGAGCCGTTCAACCGCTGAATGCTATGGACACCACGCTTTGTATGGGTGCATCTGTATCCGCACTGCACGGATATAATAAAATACTCGGCAACGAAAGTGCACGAAAGAGCATTGCCGTTATAGGCGATTCGACATTCATGCATTCCGGTATGACAGGTCTTGTGAATATCGTCTATAACAAGGGAATTTCAACCGTTGTGATTGTTGACAACAGCATAACGGGGATGACCGGCCATCAGGAGAACCCCTGCAGCGGTCATACCCTCAAAGGTGAACCGGTCTCCGGCATCATGCCGGAGAATATTGCGCTGGCATCGGGAGTCAAAAAAGAACATGTGATCATCGTGGATCCCGCGGACCTTGCGGCTGTCGAAGCCGCACTGCGCCGGGAGCTCGCTTCAGAGGAACCGTCTGTCATTATTGCCAGACGTCCGTGCGCTCTTCTGAAATATGTCAGACACGGTGTACCGAATAGGGTTGATGCTGACAAATGCAAGGGCTGCCGCGCATGCATGCAGGTCGGATGTCCCTGCATATCCATGAAAAACGGCAAAGCGGAAATAAACACAGTGTTATGCACTGGCTGTTCCTTGTGTTCACAATTATGCCGGTTCGGCGCTATATCCGGAGGGAATGAATAATGTCTGAAACGAAAAATATCATGATCGTCGGTGTCGGAGGGCAGGGAACGCTTCTGACTTCACGAATACTCGGCAATGCATTGCTGTCCGGGGGATTCGATGTCCGTGTCTCGGAAGTACACGGCATGTCTCAGCGCGGAGGTTCGGTAGTCACCTATGTTAAATACGGTAAAAAAGTATATTCGCCTGTTATATGCAGGGGAGAAGCCGATATCATATTGTCGTTTGAATTGCTGGAATCAGCCCGCTGGCTCCCTTATCTGAAAAAAGACGGAATTCTGATTACAAGCATACAAAAAATAAATCCGATGCCGGTGATAACCGGCGCTTCTGAATATCCCGAAAGTATAATCGAAAAAATACGTGCAAAAGGATTGCGTATCATTGCTGCGGATGCAATGACTCTGGCGAAAAGCGCCGGAAACGAAAAGACCACCAATGTTGTTTTGATCGGCATCATGACTGAATACCTCGGTATTGATGCCGGCCTGGTTGAAAACTCGCTGAGAGAACTGGTTCCGAAAAAATTTCTGGATATTAATATAAAGGCTTATGCTCTGGGCAGAAATGCTCCCGGTGAATAAACCGAAAAACATACAATCGTAGTAAAGGATATAAATGTATGATGTATTATAACAAATCTATCGAAACAGCCACGCATGATGAAATGTATCATCTTCAGTCATACAGGCTGGCAAAAACCGTAAGACACGCTTATGACAATGTCGCATTATATAAACAGCGTTTTGACCTGGCAGGAATTTCGCCGGACGATATTAAATCGATTGACGATCTGCACAAGATCCCGTTCACGCAAAAACAGGATTTACGCGACACTTATCCTTACGGTATGTTTGCGGTTCCGCGTGATAAGCTTGTCCGGGTTCATGCTTCATCGGGTACGACCGGCAAGCAGACGGTGGTGGGTTATACACAGAATGACATCGATTTATGGTCCGAATGCGTAGCGCGCGCCCTTGTGGCGGCCGGAACTACATCAGATGATTTTGTGCATGTCTCATACGGATACGGTTTGTTTACCGGAGGTCTCGGCCTGCATTACGGAGCTGAAAAACTGGGTGCGACGGTTATTCCCGCATCCAGCGGCAACACCGCGCGTCAGATTACGATGCTGCAGGATTTTGATTCATCCGTCCTGTGCTGCACACCCTCCTACGCATTGTTTATCAGCGATGTTCTCCGTCAGAACAACATCGATCCCAAAAGCCTCCATTTGAAATCCGGTATTTTCGGAGCAGAACCCTGGTCTGAAAATATGCGGAGGGAAATCGAATCCCGTCTCAGCATCAAAGCTTTCGATATATACGGTTTATCGGAGATATGCGGTCCCGGCGTTTCTTTTGACTGTGAATACCAGAACGGCCTTCATGTAAACGAAGACCATTTTATGATTGAGATCGTAGATCCCAAAACAGGCATTCCGCTGCCTGACGGTGAATCGGGAGAAGTCGTCTTCACATGCATCACAAAAGAAGCACTGCCTCTTTTAAGATATAACACTCATGATATATCCAGCATCACACATAAAAAATGTGCGTGCGGAAGGACACTGGTCCGTATGAACCGCATAACGGGCCGCAGTGACGATATGCTGATCATCCGCGGCGTCAATGTGTTTCCCTCACAAATTGAGAGCGTTTTACTTTCGGTCGGACAGGTTGAACCGCATTATATGATTATCGTTGACAGGCAGAATAATCTTGATACCCTGGAAATCAAAGTGGAAATGTCCCTTTCGGCATTTTCGGATAAAGTCAGAGGACTTGAAGAACTTGAAAAGAAAATAAAGAATTCGATGGAATCAGTTTTGGGCATAGCTGCCAAGATAACATTTGTCGAGGCAAATTCGATTCAGCGTTCCGAAGGCAAGGCGAAACGAGTCATTGACAACAGAAAATTTTGAGAAGGGTGAGTAATCATGTTTATCAAACAATTGTCGGTTTTTATCGAAAACAGAAAAGGCAGACTTGCGGAAATCACGGATATTATCGCCAGGCATAATATAAACATCAAAGCTTTGTCCGTGGCCGACACAACAAATTTCGGAATTCTTCGGATCATCGTTGATGATCCATACACGGTGGAAAGCGTTCTGCGAAGCAATCAGATCACGGTTTCGGTAACGACAGTCATCGGTCTGGCTGTTGACGACAAACCCGGCGGGATAGCGGCTGCATTATCTCTGCTTTCGGAAAACGGCATTACGGTGGAATATATGTATGGATTTATGTCTAAAAATGAAACTTCGGCTTTTATCGTTCTGCGCGTGGATGACGAGTTTAAAGCTCAGGACATTCTTAAAGCCAACGGTTACAGCGGTTATATCGCCTGAATAAGTTTAATACATATTAAAACGGTTTATGCCCGTTTATAAGAGGAGGAAATATTATGCGTTTTAACATGAAAAGGTATCCGATCAGTTTCTGGAACACTACTTCGATTACAGAAGACCCCGCAGCAACTGCGGACATGTGGCAGGATCTCGGAATAACGCTTGCAATGTCCCCCGGTTATAGAGCGGAAGACCTGAATAAGGTTCTTGTTTTACTCAACAGGGCAGCAGAACTCGATATTAAAATTATTTTATGCGACTACCGTACGCACTGGCGTAATCTGACTGCCAAAGGCGAAGAAACATATCGTTCCGAATTTGCCGCCGCGGTCCGAGATTACGGTTCGCACTCTGCGGTTTTCGGCTTTTTTGTCGGAGACGAACCCGATGCTCCCGACGCTTCAGACGCGTTTCGTGCGATGAAAATACAAAAGGAAATTGCCCCTCATCTGACCGCTTATATAAATCTGCTTCCGTGGTTCGACTGGATAGGTCCGAGAATGGGAACCGATGCCCTCGCCCCGTATCTTGACCGGGTAGCCCGCGAAGGAAGTGCCGATCTTCTGTCTTATGACTGTTATACACAAATGTGGAAAGACGAAAGCGGGTATGAAGTCTACTTTAATAACCTTCGTGAATATTTTGAGGCAGTCGGGCGGTTAGGCATTCCGTTTTTCAATATCGTTCTTTCATGCGGGCACTATGCTTACCGCTGCCCGTCGAAAGACGATATGCTCTGGCAGCTCGGAACATCCGTCGCACACGGTGCGGCAGGTGTCTCCTGGTTCTTTATTGAACTGCCCGGCATTTGGGACAACTACCGCAATGCGCCCATCAACCAGCTGGGAGAACGGACCGAACAGTTTCAATGGCTTTCGGAAGTTAACCGTGTTTTTAATAACTATTGCGGTGAGATTATGCATACACTCACCATAGACACCTGTTATCATGTAACCAAATCATACGGCGGGATTTTATTGTTCGTACCTTTCGGCAATGTTCTTGATGTTAAAAGTGCCGTTCCCGCAATCTTCTCCCGTTTCCATGATCCCGAAGGTAAATCATATTATATTGCCTGCTGTAATTCACCGATTGAATCAGCTCAGATTTCTGTTAAATTCAAGGAAAACATCAAAATCGAACGGTGTGTCTACGGCAATAAATTCGCGCCGGTTTCTGTGCACACCGACCCTGTAGGAGCCGTTGAAGGAGAAGGCGGACAGACAATAAGCATATTCCTCGCTCCCGGTCAGATTGCGCTCTTCAGAGAAGTATAAATAAAAGCGCCGCAATATACTTGTTAACTTTTCGATAGAGTGTTTTTCTTCTGCGGGAAAAATAAATGCCCGAGACATTTCGATATGGCTGCCGATCCTTTCTTTTAAAATACACGCTGAAAATCAATAATAAAACAGGTATGCAACGAATGAATACATACCTGTTTTTTTTTTGATGCTGCCGTTTTCTTCGGACAGTAATCAAAAGGTAAACGTATCGGGATCTGCTCCGGAACGAATATTCTGATTCATACCGTCTATGGATGCGCAGTCCTCCGGTGTTAATTCAAAATCGAATATATCCGCGTTTTCACGTATGCGGTCGCGGTTAACGGATTTCGGGAAAACAATGATATCTTTCTGCAGGATCCATCGCAGTATGGTCTGAACCGCTGTTTTTCCGTATTTGGCGCCGATCGTACCTATTTTACTGTCGGCTGTATATTTACCGCATCCGAGCGGACTCCAGGATTCAAATGCGATCCCTTTTTCGCTCAACAATGCTTTTAATCGCTCCTTGCAGCATGAACGCCACAAAGCCTCGTCTTCGCAAATGCAAATTCTCATTTTTTACCTCCCGTTTTCTTTTTCTTTTTAATGCTCCAACTTCCT
>CAZVPD010000058.1:0-15416 GCA_964628455.1 uncultured Lachnospiraceae bacterium | reverse complement strand
CTCTCCGAACCCACTTTTCATGTGTTTGTTTACTTTCGCTGCATAAATTATAAATAGCATAATCCTGCATTGCAGGATTAAATTCCATTTGATTTACAGCAGGGATGACATTACAGTTTGCGAGCAGATGATTCATATGTGAAACTTTAAAATTCGATACACCGATTGCCTTCGCTTGACCCGAAAGGTATATTTTTTCCATAACTGCCCACGATTCCGTATATACATCCTTCACCGGCCAGTGTATGAGGTATAAATCGACGTAATCAAGCTGCAGTCGTTTCAAGCTTTCCTCAAAAGCACGGAGCTGACGGTGCCTGCGCATATCCTCATTCCATAATTTTGTTGTTATGAAAATTTCATTTCTCGGAATACCGCTCTTGATGACCGCGCGTCCCACACTTTCTTCATTTCCGTAGATCGCTGCGGTATCTATATGCCGGTACCCGTATTCAAGTGCCCATAAAACAGCCTGTTCTGTTTCCGGACCGTTTGCGGATTTAAAAACACCAAGTCCGAAAACAGGTATTTCCGTTCCGTTGTTCAGCTTCTTTTTAGTGTCGATATCCATTCCTGTTCCTCCGTAATTTATAAATATTAATCGTATTATAACATAAAAATAATATAAGTCAAGATATTTGCGCTTGCAAAACCTTTTATGTTGTGTTATAATGGCAGCAGATTCTATAAAATAATGATAATCAGATGTAAAATTATTATCGGAGGTAATATGAAATGGCAAATTTAAGCGAAAAAGAATTGAATCCCAATGCTGTCAAGGCGGATGAAAAAGAGATTGACACCAACCGTAAATTAAAGGTAGGTATTATCGGTACAGGCTGGATCGCAGGATCACATATTGACAGTTACAAAAGAATGCCCGACGTCGATATTGTAGCGGGAGCTGATCTTGTGCCGGGGAAAGCGGAAGCTTTCTTCAAAAAAAACGGATATGAAGGTGTGCGCTGCTATCCCGATCATAAAGCTATGATCGATGCGGAAGAACTTGATGCCGTTTCGGTATGTACATACAACCGGACACATGCGGAATGCGCTATTTATGCGCTTAATCACGGCGTCAACGTCCTCCTTGAAAAACCGATGTGCGTTACCATTGAAGAAGCTGTTGAAATATGCCGCGCCGAAAAAAAGAGCGGTAAAGTCCTTTCAATCGGATTTCAGCCCCGCTTTGACGCGAACATGAAAATGATCAAGAAAATAGTAGAATCGGGTGATCTCGGTCAGGTATATTATATTCAGACAGGCGGAGGACGCCGCCGCGGGATCCCGACTCCTTTCGGAACTTCGTTTATTACCGATCAAACCGCAGGTATCGGTGCTCTGGCGGATATCGGCTGTTATTCTCTTGATATGGTTCTCAATGCTGTCGGATATCCCAAACCGCTGACAGTCAGCGGTTACAAATCCGATTTCTTCGGCAAAGATCCGGCTACTTTCGAAGGTCATCCCGAATATGCACAGGCGTTTGGTGTCGATGATTTTGCCGCTGCTTTTATTCGTCTTGAAGGGGGTATTGTACTTGATTTCAGGATTGCATGGGCAATGAATGTAAATACACCCGGAGACACTATAATACTCGGTAAAAAAGCCGGTTTACGCATTCCTTCCACAGATTGCTGGAACGGCTCAACCGGAGGGCCGATGACGCTTTATCACCAGATAGGCGGAAAGAGTTTTGATACCGTTATCCCTCTTATTGACGATAAGGGACCTTCCTTGTTCGACCGTAAAATCCGTTCATTCCTTGATGCCAGCAAATACAACCTGCCTGCTCCTGTCCCGTCCTCGCAGATTCTTTACAACCAGGCAATTATAGACGGAATTGTTAAAAGCGCCAAAGCCGGCAGAGAAATCGAAATCATTATCCCGGAAATTTAAATACAGATAATATTTATGGGAGTTGGGATCTGAATTCTTAACTCCCGATAATAATCAGGAGTCGGATTTGAAAAAAATATTTATTGAATCATTTTTTATTGTTTTTATTTTTATTTTAATTATTTCGTTCGGATTTTCTTGCGCTTATAATAAAGAACCTGATTTAAGCGAAATCGGTCTGGATATCACATCGGAAAATTCGGAAACCGAACGGCACAGTACTGTTACGGCTGCTCCGAAACCGGTCACGGAAAAAGTGACAGAACCTCCGGAAACAAAACCGGTTACCACCGCAGCTCCCGAAACAGAAAAACCTGCTATTTCACAGGAAGAAACAATTTCCGGACAGACTACTGTCCCTGTGATTACCGGGACCACCAATGTAGGTCCGAATTTAATATGCATTGCGGGAACATGCGAACCGGATGCAAAAATTTATATCCGGGGCGGGATTGAAGAAGTTTCCTATGTTTCCGATTTTAAATATTTTATAGGTACAGTTGAAATCCCTGCTTCGGGTTCTACCAAACTTGCCGTATCTGCACGGGTAAAAGGCAAAAGCGAAAGTGAACCGGTTGCGGTCAGCGGTACATATAAAGCGGCTGCTCAACGGATCAGAGATGACGCTTTTGAGGTGATAGTAGGCAGTAATTATCAGTGTCATTTTATATCCGCACTGGCCGATTATACCGGAACAAATTTACTGACGGATGATCAGAGAAAAACTGTCGAAACGAATGTGAAAAAGAATGTGGCATGGCTGAAGAGCAATATGCCCGGGACAGAATTGATCTACCTTGTTTTACCGAATCCGATGACGATTTATCCAGAAACCGTTCCTTTAAGATTCGAGCAGAATGTGGGAACAAGCCGTACCGAACAATTCTGCACGGCCGCCGAAAAGGGCGGGGCAGTTGTTATCAATACAACCGATGTTTTCAAATCTCATAAAAACGAAGAATTCAAGCTGTTTCATAAAACCGATTCGCACTGGACGGAATACGGCGCATGGCTTGCATATACCGAACTGATGAATTATATCTCTCAGAAATATCCGGAAGCTGCTCCGCGGACATTTGATGAGATGGGCTTTTACACGAAAGATGTGAACGGCGGGGATATGCCGTATTATCTGGAATTGGATTATACAAAAGTAAGGGAACTCGCTGTGTTTGCAAATCCGTCTTTTGATTCTCCGGCGAAATTGCTTTTTTTCACATCGACCGAAGACTTGTTGATGAATCATGACACAACACCCAAAGCCGCCACCTATACGACCGGAAATACGAACCTCCCCGATATTTATGTCATGCGGGATTCTTTCGGTATCGCTATGTATAATATGCTTCCCGATCGTTTTAACAAGACGACTTATAAAGCGATGTGGTCATACGGTTTTGAACAGAATGATATAAAATCAAGCGGAACCGATTATGTATTGTATTTGATTGCAGAACGTAATTTAGGTGAACTTATCTATTGATAACCGGGAAGCGTGCTGCTTAGCTGCAGCACGCCTCTTTTATATTCGAAGTTGAATTTATTTCGGGAGGAAATAAAAATTATGAGAATTATCGTTTCAAAAATCGGTGATGACAAAACAACCGGATTCGCAGCGGACGAATTAGTCCGTTATCTGAAAATGATCGATCCGTCGATCATAATTGACCAACGTCTGTATGATGAATATGACCCGTCGGATAAAAATGTTGTATGGGTGGGACTTATTGATGCATTTGTAAAATCCGATGATGTCAGTGATGAAATATATATTCATATCGGGGAAGGCGCAGGTGTTATCACTGGCTCGAATCCGCGTTCCGTATTGATTGCCGTCTACCGCGCGTTGTATGAATTTGGCTGCCGGTTTACATCGCCTGAAGATGAGTATATTCCCCGAAGAGCATTGAATCTTTCATCAACTCGTGTTTTTTTGAATGAAACTGCTTCTTACAGACACCGTTCGGTTTGTATTGAAGGGGCGGTAAGTTATTCGCATGTGTTCGCAATGATTGACTGGCTGCCGAAAGCAGGGATGGACGGTTATTTTGTGCAGTTCAGAATTCCTTTCACTTTCTTTGACCGGTTTTATTCGGCTCATAATATGCCCCTTGATGAGAATGGCGTAACCGGAATGTACCGCCGTCTTGTTGAAGAAATAGAAAAGCGGGGACTTATGTATCATGCAACAGGCCATGGATGGACCTGCGAACCGTTCGGCATACCCGGAAGCGGATGGTTTGAAAATACAAAACCGCTCGAACCCGAAGTAACCAAGTATCTGGCCGAGGTCAACGGAAAACGAGAGTTGTGGGGCGGAGTGGCGCTGAATACCAATCTTTGTTATTCAAATTCCGAGGTTCGCAAGAAAATCGCGGATGCTATAAAAAATTATTGTCTTGAATATCCGGCAATAAATTATCTTCATTTTTGGCTTGCGGACGGTTCAAACAATCATTGCGAATGCGGCAACTGTCGTAATACAAAACCTTCGGATTTTTATGTCATCATGCTGAATGAAATCGATGCTGCTTTAACATCAGCCGGAATAGGCACAAAGGTTGTCTTTCTGATATATGTTGATCTTTTATGGGAGCCTGATTTTGCCCGGATTATAAACAGAGATCGTTTTGTTTTAATGTTTGCGCCGATAACAAGAACTTATACGACAGCCTTCTGTGAAGGACTCGGCAGCGCAGAACCCGATCTTGCACCTTATGTCCGGAACAAATTAAGCATGCCGCGGTCGGTGGACGAAAATATTGCCAGATTGAAAAAATGGCAGGAACAATTTAAAGGCGACAGTTTTGATTTCGACTATCATCTGATGTGGGATCATGTCAATGACCCCGGTTACACCGAATGTGCCCGTATATTGTGCGAAGATGTTAAAAACTTCGATAAAATAGGAATAAACGGTATGGTCAGCTGTCAGCTTCAACGAACCGGATTTCCAACATGGCTCCCTCTTTACGCAATGGCGAAAGGATTATGGAACAAAAACATCACTTTTGATGAAATAAGCGATGAATATTACGATGCGTTGTTCGGAGAGAACGGAGAAACGATAAAAAATTATATGACTCATCTCACCGCTTTATTTAATCCGGCGTATTTACGCGGTGAACTCGGAAAAATCAATTCCGAAGATGCCGGAAGATTTGCTTCTGTCCCCGCATACATAACGGAGATGAAACCGTTGTTTGACTCGAAAGCAAAATGCGGCAGACAATGGGAAAAACTTTCGGTTCATGCTATGCTTTGTATAATACTGGCAGAAGGCTTGGCTGCGCGTGCTTCCGGTGATTCGGAAACCGCAAACGAAAAATACAGGGAACTCGTTAAAGCGGCATACGAAAGCGAAAATATAACCATTGATTCCCTCGATCTCTGGAATTATGAAAATGTAATGAAACGCATTCTTTGCGGTTGATTGACAATTTCAAAGCGAATGACGTCAAGTTAACAGGCGATATGGCTTATAATGGTTATATCGCTTGTTACTGTTTATTCCGGGTAAAATGAACCAATGATCAGCACATTGAAATAATTTATGCTTTTCAGTTGCTTATTCGGTGAAGATATGTTATTATATATAAAATCCGGTTTTTTATCGATCGGATGAAACGGAATTCTGTTAAAAATATTGCCTTAAGACAACAAAATCCTATGACAGGATATTGAATTATTTAAATTTATAATTATTCGAGAGGTTGATCTATGATAAAACTGCCGTCTGTATTTTCCAGCGGAGCGCTGTATCAGCATAATTCCGATCTGACGATTTACGGTTATACAACAGCCGGTCATCATGTCAGCGCGTCGATTTATTTACAGAACAATGTCATCGAATCGGCGGAAACCGGAAGCGATGACGCAGGGCGCTTTGAAATCACTATAAAAACCCCGGGAGCGTCCTTTACATCTTATAATATAAAAATATATGATAATAACGAAACGATCATGCTCGAAAATATTGTTTTCGGCGAACTCTGGCTGGCTTCCGGACAATCGAATATGGAAATGACCAATATTTTCATGACCGACTGTGATGAATTTCTGGCGATACTCGGAAGATGCAACCTTCGTTATTATGCGCAGGAATACGGAGATCCGGTTCATTTTCCCTTTGAGGGTTCGGATGAATTAGGCGGAAGATGGTCAGACAGCGCGGATATAAATGCCATAAAAAACATATCGGCTGCCGGAACGGCATTCATGAAGGAAATTTACACGTTTTTAAACAACACCGGAAATGAAGTTCCGGTAGGAATATTAAACGTCAGTTGGGGAGGAACACCGATAGGCGGCTGGATTCCCGGGAAAGAGCTGTTCCGGAATAGTATATTGAAAAATGCAATTGAAAAATACGGACGGCTTCCTCTTCCGGAAACCTGGGACACGGCAGGAGAATTGAATTTTCAGCAGATGTCTGCTATGTACAACAGGAAAATTTATCCTCTTCTCGGCGTTAAAATAAGGGGCATCCTATGGTATCAGGGTGAAAGCGACTGCGGCGGAGAGCATATTTTAAACGTTTATTCCGAGTATCTTCGCTGTTATTACTCAGTTTATAAAGAACTCTTCGCAGCGGAAAAAACCAATTTTAAAATGATCTCTTCGCTGCTTTATCCGTGGCCTTATGGCGAAAGCGGTGAAACATGCATGGGTTACGTGAATAACGCCTTTATACAATGTGCCCGGGAATATGCCGATTCGTTTACTTATGCGACGGTGGCTGATTTACCGCCCGTCTGGAGCTATCATTTAAACAATCATCCGATTCACCCGGCCAATAAATACGAAATCGGCCGCCGTCTCGGTATGCTTGCAAATACCTGTTGTTATGGAAAAGAAGGACAAACAGTTCCGGCGACTTTGAAATCCGTTGATACAGAAGGCAGCTTTATGATTTTGAATTTCGATAATGTCGGTAACGGGCTGCGAATCGAAGGTAAGAAAGCACGTGGGTTATATATTTGCGGACCAGACGGAATTTATTTGCCGGCCGAATGCGAAATAATCGCATCCGATACATTGAAAATACATTATCCCTTTATATCTCATCCGGTTCATGCGGCTTATGCGTTTCATTCCTTTGAACCGGGATCCAATTTGTTTGCAGGTGATTTTCCTGTCGCTCCTTTTAAAACAGACTGGTCGCGATTTATAAAAATAGAAGCAAAACCCTGGATGAATACGGAAACAGACGCGGTTTGGGTAAATGCGATGCGCGGAGATTTACTCGATATGTTTTATCACGCTGTTTGGCAGCCGTATCTGGAAAGCGAAATCTGTTTTGATACGGCATTTACTTTAACCGGCCGATCTCTGCGTATTTATTCCGATAAAACGGAATACGGCGTCAGTGTGAAGGGTTATTTTTCCAACAGACTCGCGTTGTCGGACTTTGAGGGTCTGCGTTTCGATCTGTACAACACGAAAGGGCTGAGCGTTTCCTTGATCTGTGAATATCAAAATCAGGAAGGTGTCCGAAACATATTTTTAAAGGCCGAAAAAATAGCGGATATCAAAGGCGGATGGTCTACATGGGAAATACAGTTTAAATTTCCCGACCATGCAGATATCAGCAAAATGACATTCCTTTTCAGTCATGAAAACAATCCGTATCTTTTTGTCAATATGGAATCTCTCTGGTTGATTCCAAAAAGTCAATCATGACAGATCGAGCAGCGTAATATGATTATCAGAAAAGCGGTCAAATGCGATTTGCAGGATATTGACAGGATGTATAATGAAATGTTCGATGATCAGGTAATAAACGGTAATTATACCAATTGGGTAAAAGGGCTTTATCCGACACTGCACCATGCGGAAATTGCCCTCGAAAATTCGGAGTTATATATCGGGTTTGAAAAAGATGAGTGTTTCGGTTCGGCCGTTTTAAATCGGAAACAACTACCCGAATATAAAAATATCCCGTGGTTATTTTCGGCGGATGAAGAAGAAGTCTTTGTGATTCATACGCTTGTCATCAGACCGGTGATGAAGGGTACCGGGAAGGGAAGGGCGTTTGTGAAATTCGCGGAAAATTTAGCACGCTCGGAAAACTGCAAAGTCATGCGGCATGATACATACGAAGGGAATACCCCGGCAATACAGCTTTATCTTAAAGCAGATTACAGGATTGCGGGGTCGGCGCAGTTCTTTTTTATGGATGTGATACATGAAAGGTTGGTTTGTTTTGAAAAGCGTCTGTAATTGTAATTGTCGGTTTGTTTGATCCATATTATTGTCCAAATATACAGTATTATAAAATAAAAAAACAAACAGGTTCCGGTGAATAATTCCGTTCATGTTTGTTTTTTTGATTTAAATATATGCAGGAAAAAGCAGCATATCATGATAAATTCACGGAATATGGTTGTAATACAAAAAATATTCTGTTATAATATTTTCAATACATTTTTTATGTAAACCTGACGGAGGTAAAAATGGAACCAAAGCGGAATATACCGATTTTAAAACACATAATTATATCATCGATTTCGGCTTTAATGATACTTTCTGCCGTTGTCTGTGTTTATATTCTGACAAAAAGGCAGGACGAATCATTGTATAATAATAATTCCATTGCGCTGACTGATCCTGCGGCAGCGGAAACTCCGACGCTTAAAATTCGTAATCCGGACAGTGAAGTCCGCGGCGTTTGGATTGCATCGGTCACTAATATAAATTTCCCTTCAAAGCCCGGTCTTTCGGCTGACCGGTTGAAATCAGAACTGGATGATATTATTTCAACGGTATTGGCAGCAAAACTGAATGCGATTTATTTTCAGGTCAGACCGACTGCCGATGCGCTTTATGACTCATCGTATTTCCCGCTTTCATCCTATCTTGTTAAAACACAAAACGACGGTTTTCCTCAGGGATTTGACCCACTTGCTTATCTGGTCGAAACAGCCCATACATTCGACATTAAAATTCATGCATGGGTGAATCCTCTGCGGGTCACTTTCGGTACGCCGGGGGTTCCGTCTCACGATGTTTCAAAACTGGGTGCTTCAAATCCGGCGCGCCTTCATCCCGAATGGACTGTTCCTTATGCAGACGGTAAACTTTATTTTGATGCGGGTATACCGAATGTGAGAAACCTGATTGCAAGAGGTGTCGCCGAAATAGCATTAAAATATGATGTTGACGGCATTGTGTTCGATGATTATTTCTACCCGTATCCCGTAAGCGGAGCGGTTTTTAATGATGACGAAACTTTCAGGACATACGGAGCCGGATTTACGAATAAAGACGACTGGCGGCGTGATAATGTCAATAAAATGGTAGAAGCCTGCTACAATGCCATAAAAACAGCCGACAATGCCTGTCTGTTCGGTATTGCCCCGTTTGGCATCTGGCGGAATGACGACGGTATAAACGGAGGCAGTGAAACCAAAGGATTGGACTCCTATACGCAAATATACTGCGATGCTCTTTCGTGGATCAAAGGCGGTTATATAGATTATATCGCTCCTCAGATATACTGGCAGTTTTCAACATCCGTCGCGCGTTTTGATGTGTTATGCCGTTGGTGGAATGCCCGGTGTGCCGGAACCGGTATTGATTTATTGATTTCCCACGGGGTGTATCGTTCGGACGAATGGGGAAGCGATACCGAAATACTGCACCAGGTTGAATATGCGAGAAATGAAGTATCCTATAAAGGGAGCATACATTACGGTTATGCAGCAATAAAAGCCAACATCCGGAATACGGCGGGTCAGCTCCGCAAGCTCTATGAAAAAGAAATCGTTTATTCCGATATTATATCCGACGGTCGTCAGGTAACTGTTACATCACCGGAAGACGGTTCGGAAATGAATCTTGATTCAACCTATATAATCGGTTCCTCTGATCCGGGTTATTCTTTAAAGCTGAACGGTAACCCTGTAAGCCAGACCAGAAAAGGCTATTTTTCTGCTTTTGTCCCGCTTTCAGAAGGTGAAAATAAATTTATTTTTCTGCAGAACGATAAAGAAACCGTCTATAAAATATTCAGAAAAACTCCGTCTGCTCCGGAGCCGGTCTGGAATACGATGGATTCCTTTAAAATCACCGGGATGATCCCGGTTCACGACAGCATTTTGGAAAGCGCCGAATTTGTTGAACTGCAGGCATCGGCACCTTCGGGAAGTACGGTTACGGGAACAGTCAACGGCATTAAAATCAATTTGAACCAGACGACTTTTCCGCCCGACAATGCGAAATATATGGAAGCGATTTATACCGGATCCTACAAACTTCCTGCGGTTCCTGAAGGAAAAATTATAAATCTCGGCAAGATACAATATCAGGCGGTCCGTTCCAATGAATCGGCTGCCGTTACAGGAGCAGAAATACAGGCCAGAGGTGCATCCGCGGTATGTGCGATTGAAGTGATCAAAGCAGACAGCGAGTTAAAAACCGCAGCTGACAGCTGGTATTATGACGATTATACGCCGGCTGCAGTCGGAATGCGCGATTATGCCACCCGTCTGGCTGATGGTTATTATAAACTTCGCATGGGCGGATTTATCAAAGCCGACAATGTAAAAGTGATATCAAAAACCATATCGCCGGGTGCATGGATCACATCGGCTGATGTTGTGGTTGAAAACAACAGAACGAAATTGTATATAAAATCGGCAGAAAATGTTCCTGTGGACGGATTTATCGAAAACAATAAATTCGTTCTGACTTTATTCAATGTCAGCACCGATGTGAAAAATGTAAAAATAAACGATAATCCGTTGTTTTCCTCGGCTGCCGCAGCTATCGGAACACAGGAGAAAAGTTTTTGTATATACCTGACTTTATTCGATGCCTCCAACTTTTACGGATTTGAAATTTCCTATGAAAACGGTTATATCATCGTGTCTTTCCGGAATCCTTCCGCTTTGTCCGAAGGGGAGCAGCCTCTGACAGGCAAAACGATTATTGTCGATGCCGGACACGGCGGGAAAGAAAGGGGAGCGTTCGGTCCTGATCCGGATTTTCCGGAAAAAGCAATTAATTTAAAGATTGCTTTGGATCTTGCCTCAAAACTCGAATCATATGGAGCTATTGTCCTGTTGACCCGTTCCGATGATTCTACCGTCCTTATAAATGACAGGTTGAATTTTTTAAATGAAGTGAATCCGGATTTAGCGGTATCCGTGCATTTAAATTCCATGAATATGAATTCGGATATAACTAAAATCAGGGGACTGATCGGATTGTATTTCGCGGATTCGGGTAAATTGCTTACGAAATGCGTTTCGTCATCAACCGCCGGTTTTCTCAACCGTATGGAACGGGTGCCGGCTGTGCAGCGGCTGGCTATGGTCCGCAATCCGAAATTCCCTTCGACGCTGGTTGAAGTGGGTTTTATGACATGTGTCGAGGAATACAACGTCATGTTGACCGAAGACGGTATAAAGGATTCGGTTGCGGGTATAGCCGACGGAATATTGGAATTTTATCGTGTTCAGGAAAAATTTATCATCCGGGACAACTGAACAAACCATTTGTTTTTCCCGGCTTTTATTTCGCGGTTCACCATAAATGCAAATAAAGTATCTATTAAACAAGGATTACTGCTATGTCACTGAATGAAATCGAAAATAAATGTAAAAACTGCACGCATTGCGATCTGTATAAATCAAAAATCAATACCGTATTCGGCAGCGGTCCGGCTGATGCCAAACTTATGTTTGTGGGTGAAGCGCCGGGTGAAACAGAGGATTTAAACGGTGTGCCGTTTGTGGGGAAAGCAGGTAAACTGTTTGATAAATTTTTATTTGCTGTGGAAATCGACCGCAGTGATGTATATATCACAAATATTCTAAAATGCCGTCCTCCGAAAAACCGGGATCCGCTGCCGGAAGAACAGGATATGTGTATCGGCTGGCTCCGAGAACAAGTCAGGCTGATACGCCCGAAATTGATTGTATGCCTTGGGAGAATCTCAGCCATGCGCTTGATAAAGCCGGATTTTAAGATAACGCAGGAACACGGAAGATGGTTCGAAAAAGGCGGTTATCAAATGTGTGCGGTTTATCATCCGTCGCTGCTCCTCCGCGACCCTCATAAAAGAGAAGACATGCTGATCGATATGAAAGCGGTCAGGGATAAACTGAATATGCTGAATACCGCGGTAATAGACGAAAAATAAAGGACTCGGAATTTTACATGGAACTTAATACGAATGTGGTGACGAATACCGTCGCCACTATGTTTTTGGTTATTTGCGTCGGATATGCAGCACGGAAATTACATTTTTTTGACGGTGAATTCCAGAAAAAACTTTCGAATTTAATTATTTGTATTGCTCAGCCGTTTCTTATTATACATTCGATTATGAATATCGAATATTCCGACGCAAAACTCAGAGAAGGTTTTTTTATTTTGCTGGTCGGTATAGGCGTTCACACAGTGACTGCCGCAATGGCTTTTATTTTCACCCTTCGCTTCAAAAACCATGATGAACATACGATAGCCGAATTCGGCATATTGTTCGCCAATTGCGGATTTCTCGGAATACCTGTTCTAAAAGCTTTATTCGGCGATATCGGAGGTTTCTGGGCTGCTTTCTATATCATAATATTCAATATTATACAATGGACATACGGAATGACCATATTGGGACGCGGGCGCGAGTATATAAAAATAAATTTAAAAAACATGATTGTAAATTACGGCACGATTCCTTGCCTGATCGGAATAACGCTTTTTATTTTAAAAGTAAAGCTTCCTTCGCCGATTTTGGGCGCGTCATATTATATAGGTTCGTTATGCACCCCTGTTTCAATGCTGATTGTAGGCGGAACAATCGCAACGATTCCGTTTAAACGTTTAATTTCAAATATGAAAGTCTATTACATGGGTGCCGTGAAATTATTCCTTGTCCCGGTTACGGTGATATTATTATGCAAAATCTTCGGTTTATCCGATGATATGATTATGTTTGCTGCGGTTATGAGCGCTCTGCCTACAGCGGCAAATGTTGTTATGTTCGGCGAACGTTATTATATTTCACCGGATTTTGCATCTCATGCGGTCGGTATGATCACTCTTCTTTCGGCTGTCAGTATACCTGTTATGATGAAATTTTCAGAATTTGTCATTCGCCGGTAAAAAAGGAACAAACGGATTATTACAGTCCGTTTGTTCCTTTTTCTGATCCGTGCAGATACCTTAATAAGCCTTAGCCCAGTAAACCATATGAATCGCGGTTTCTCCGCAGCAGATGCATTTATCCGATATTTGTTCCTGAGCAAAGGGAATGCATCGTGAACCTACTCCTGTGAGTGATTTGACTTTATCCTCGCATTCTTCTTTGCCGCACCACATTCCCCGGACAAAACCGTCTCCTTTTTCATTGATAACGGAAATTATTTCATCGGTATTCAGACAGTCATATGTACGTGCATCGCGGTTGGCAAGAGCTTTATTATACAGGCCGTCGCGGACGTCCCGAAGTTTTTCGTTCACTGCGTTTTCGAGTGCATCAAGGGAGACTACGGTTTTTTCCCTGTTATGTCGTGTCACGAGTATGCATTCGTTTTTTTCTATATCACGCGGTCCGATTTCCAGACGTATCGGAACACCCTTCATTTCATATTCGGAAAATTTCCAGCCCGCACTGTTATCGCTGTTATCGATCCTGACGCGGAATGACTTTTCAAGACGCTTTTTCAATTCTTCGGCTTTTTCGGTCACACCCGGTTTATGGGATGCTACGGGTATAATGATCAGCTGAATCGGAGCCACAGCCGGCGGTAAAACCAGACCGTTATCGTCTCCGTGAGTCATAATAATACCGCCCAGCATACGGGTCGACGCACCCCAGGAAGTCTGATGGGGGTAAACAAGTTTATTTTCTTTATCTGTATACTGAATATCAAACGCACGTGCGAATCCGTCCCCGAAATAATGCGAAGTCCCCGCCTGAAGTGATTTTCCGTCATGCATAAGCGCTTCGATTGCATATGTTGCGACTGCTCCGGCAAACTTATCGCTTTCCGTTTTTATACCGCGAATAACAGGGATCGCAAGCTCCTGTTCATGAAACTCTGCATATATATTCAGCATGCGGATCGTTTCTTCACGTGCCTCGTCTGCGGTCGCATGCATCGTGTGACCTTCCTGCCATAAAAATTCGCGGGTACGCAGGAATGGCCGGGTGGTTTTTTCCCATCGGACCACCGAACACCATTGATTATATAATTTAGGCAGATCTCTCCAAGATTTTATAATATTCGCATAATGTTCGCAGAATAAAGTCTCTGAAGTGGGGCGCACGCACAAACGTTCGCTGAGCAGTTCATTTCCTCCGTGAGTGACCCAGGCAACTTCCGGTGCGAAACCTTTGACATGATCCTTTTCCTTATTAAGCAGTGTTTCGGGTATAAAAAGAGGCATGTATACGTTTTCGTGACCGGTTTCCTTAAAGCGTGTATCAAGAATTCGCTGAATGTTCTCCCAGACGGCATAACCATACGGACGGTATATCATACATCCGCGAACACTTGTATAATCGACAAGATCCGCTTTTTTTACAACATCGGTATACCACTGAGCAAAATCAGCCGACATCGAAGTGATTTCTTCCACAAGTTTTTTATCACTTGCTTTTTCTTTAGCCATAATATTCAGTCCTTTAATTTAGTTAAATTAAATTATAACAGATAATTTATACTATGTCAATATAAAACAACGCATTGTTAATAAATCACAATGATAACAAATATTAATCTTATAAATATAGATTATCCTCTTGATTTATACATTGTATAATCTTGACATGTATGGATTCAAAGGTTATAATATAAATTATGAACCGTTAAGTATGATATATTTTTATTCCGAGGGAGAGCGGTATTATGAAAAACACTCTGATATTTATTTTGATTTTTGCTTTTATTTTTATCTTATCATGCAGTGAAAAGCCTGCCGCAGCCGAAAACAACTCCGAAACCGCTGTAGCAACCGAAGAGGCTGTGACCTTACCCGAAGGAGATAAACCCGATATCGAAAAAGCAGATTACCAGGGCAGGACATTCAATATCCTGTATCCTTTGTGGTCGCTTTATAAAAATTTCTATTTTGCCGAGGAAATTACCGGTGATGCTGTCAATGACGCTATTTATGACCGCACGCAGAAAATCGAAGAGTTTTTAAATATCGACATAACCGATTTTTCAATGGATTATATCGATAAGATATTACCTGAACTCAGTAAAACCGTAATGGCCGGTCTGGATGTTTATGACCTTGCTCTGCTGCACTGCGCTACATCTCTCGGTAATTATGTCAATGACGGACTTGTCATTGACTGGAATAATATATCGAATATAGACATGGGAAAATCATATTGGAATCAAAGCGTCAAATCAAATATGCAGCTCAACGGAATTTTACCGTTTGCATCCAATGATTTTATCATCCCGGATGTAAACTCGATTTTCTTTAATAACCGGCTGGCTGAGGAAAATAATATCGGTAATATTTACGATACGGTCTTCGACGGGAAATGGACATGG
>CAZVPD010000057.1:0-20421 GCA_964628455.1 uncultured Lachnospiraceae bacterium | reverse complement strand
ATGCATACTAACAGTATATCTTTACTGGGGTGCAGTTAATTTTACATTCTGCCAAAAATTCATATCAGGCGCTTATCAAAAACCTTTTCCGCCTGAAATACCGAAGCCGCCGTATTATTTGTAGTTCGGAAGGGTGTCGCATACCTGCCTGACGGTTGCCGTTCCCGTCACGCCGATCTGCCGTATCGTGACGGAAGCGACGGCGTTGGCGATCAGAAGACATTCGGGCAGGTTCAGGCCGAGAGAGGCTGCCAGGGTATATCCCGCGTTAAATGAATCGCCCGCTCCGCAGATGTCCACCGGTCCCTCAACCTGGAAGGAGTGTACATGCTCTGCCGAAATACCGCCCGTTGACTGCGTGAAGATCCATGCGCCTTTTTCACCGCAGGTGATGACAGCCGGTCTGCCGTTGCGCGCTGCCAGACGGCTGCCGCAGTCGAAGATGACTTTTTCGGATGCGGCGTCCTCTTCGGTATAACCGAATGCGCGCGCCGCTTCTATATGGTTGCATTTGATGGTTACACCGCGGAATTCATGTATAAATCCCCTTGAATCGGCAAGCACTGTTTTTTCGGGATGTTTTTCCGCCGCAAGGCGCAGTGTTTCGCGGATGCTGTCTGTCACAGCGCTGCGGTTGCGTTCGGTGAACTGATCGCAGATGATCATCGCACTGCATTCATCCAGCGCTTTCTCGATATTTTCCGCCAGACAGCTCACGAGCTCCGGCGGGGTTTCATCCGTATTGCGCAGGTCAAGGCGGTTTAATTCCGTCAGAGTTCCGCTTATATCTTCATACATGGGTTTGGTATAGGTTGACGTGCATACCAGAGGGCTCTTTATCATGAAGCGGGTGTCCGCACGGATCTGATGCAGGCATCTCTCAAGTTCCCATCCCTCGCCGTCATCCCCCAGAAGTCCGCAGCAAACCACTTCCGCTCCGAGTGAGGACAAATTATTCGCAATAGTCCCGGCTGCCCCGGGATACAGCGCGCGGCGTGTGACCTGATAAGCGGTTTTACCCGTTTCCAGGGAGATTTCGTCGCGGCTGCCGTTGATATAGAGATATTTGTCAAGGCAGAAATCACCTGCAACGGCGATTTTTATATTTTTCGCACGGCTGAGGACCGAGCATATGCGGTTAAAATCAAATGACATAACTTCACATCCCCCGAATAAATTTTTTATTTTATGTTTACAAATATAAGAAAGCGTGTTAAAATGAGAACGAACGTGCGGCGCAGGGCGGTCCGTGCTTATTATAACACGGATAGCGGACCTTGGCAAGCATCAATGTCATCACGGGAGATATAAAGATAGAAAATGTTTATATGCGCTCTCGATGTGGGCGGCACGAAAACAGTCGCCGCTGTTGCAGAATATTCCGAAAAAAGCGGTTTTATAAAATCACTCGATATTCTGGGCAAAAAAACCTTTCCGACAGGAGCTCCCTCGAATACTTTTCACCGCACGGCTGCGGAATGCGTGAAAATAATAGCCGGAATTCTTATTGAAAACGGACTCGGTCCGTCCGATATGAAAGCGGCCGGTATAAGCGCTCCGGGCATGGTGGACTCTCACGGAAAACTGGTTTTTTCTCCCGTTACCGGATGGCGCGACGTCGATACCTGCGGTGTTTTCAGGTCGGCATGGGCAGAAGTCTGCGGCCCCGGTGCTGCCGCTCTGCCGGTATCGGCGGAATGCGATGTCAACGCCTGCGCCCTTGCGGAAGTTTTAAGCTCGGGCAGCGGTGATATGCTCTGGGTAACGGTAAGCACGGGGATCGGCGGTGCCTGCGTGACGGGCGGAAAAGTCCTGCCCGGATATCATTCCGTTGCCGGTGAAATAGGACACGCCAAAGTGGAATATGATTCTCCGAGGCTATGTTCCTGCGGTCAGTACGGCTGTGCCGAGGCTCACGCATCGGGTACGGCAGTCGGTAAAATGGCTTCGGAAAGGGCAGCTGCCGATAAAAGCTGGGCGGATTTGTTTCGGACAAGGTCCCTCGGCTATACAGCCGAAAACTGTTCGCTGCTGGCTGCCGAAGGAGACGGCAGAGCGGTCGCCCTGTTCGAACAAGCCGGCGATTATCTCGGACGCGCTCTGGCTAATGCGATAAATCTGCTGGATCCCGCCGTTGTTTACATCGGAGGCGGTATGGCCCGTTCATTCGGACTGCTGGAAAGATCGGTCCGCCGGCGGATCGAAAGCGACGCGGTCTTTATGCACCGCGGTATTCCCGTTTTACCCACCGCACTGGGGTATGACGCATCGCTGCTCGGTGCATTTGCGCTGGCATGCCGGACCGTAAAGGATATTTAAAAGACAGCGGATATAAATCCGGGTAAATAAACGATACAGGAGATAAAAATGACCGAACAAATGGCTCAGAATCTGCGCGCTTATATGAATTCATCGGCAGAAGCCGCAAAAAAAACCGACTTCGGACAGCTCGCGGATGTGGCGTCCCGCATCATTGCCTGCCGTCAGCGCGGCGGTATGGTGCTTACGGCCGGAAACGGGGGCAGCGCGGCGACGGCATCGCATATGGTAAACGACCTGATCAAAGGCTGCCGGGCTCACGGACGCAGCGGAGTCCGGGCGCTCTGTCTGTGCGATTCAAGCGCCGTCCTGACCTGTCTTGCAAACGATTTTAATTATGAAGACGCGCTTGCCGTCGAATTCCGCACCCTTGCGAAAAAAGGGGATCTGCTGGTTGTCTTCAGCGGAAGCGGAAATTCCGAAAACATCGTGCGCCTGGCAGAAGCGGCGGGAGAAATGGAAATAGAAACGGCGGCTTTTTCCGGCAGAGACGGCGGCAAACTGAAAAAACTCTGTGACGTCAGCGTGATCGCATCTTCCGATGTAATGGAAATCATCGAGGATATCCATATGATGCAGGAGCATGCCCTGGCAACCGAGATCAGGAACAGGCTTTCCCGCATATGGGATACCGAAGTGATAAAGAAGCTGAAAACAAAACCGACAGCCGCGCTTTTCGATTTTGACGGGACGGTCAGCCTGATCCGTGAGGGATGGCAGTCGGTTATGATCCCGTATTTCATCGAGGTGCTGTGTGAAACGCCCGCTTTTTTAATAGCGGGATCCGCCGGGCGAAAGGACAGCGAACTGAAAGAAACGGAAGCATGTGTGCGCGAATTTGTCGACATGCTGACGGGCAAGCAGACCATCTTTCAGTGCGAAAAGCTCGATGAAGAAGTTGTTAAGCGGGGAGGAGAGCACACAGACCCGTATATTTATAAAAAAGAATATCTGAGGCGGCTCGGTGAACGTATTTCCTTCCGCCTGACGGGACTGCAGAACGGCGGATTGCCCCCCGAATCCCTGACTGTTCCCGGCTTTCGCGCATTTGCCGGTCACCTGCGGAGTATGGGGATAAAATGTTACCTTGCCAGCGGTACCGACGAGAAAGACGTCGTCAGGGAAGCCGGACTGCTCGGAGTCGCAGAGCTTTTCGACGGAGGCATATACGGTGCGCGGGACGAGATAAAGAGCTGTTCGAAAGAGATTGTCATCAGGAAGATTCTCGAGGAAAACCGGATTTCCGGTGAGGAGCTGATTTCATTCGGCGACGGATATGTGGAAATCGAACTGGTCGCCGCAATCGGCGGCTACGCGGTAGGCGTGGCTTCCGACGAAAGTTTTCTCATCGGCAAGGCCGGGGGGAGAACCTCACCCGGCGAATGCTCCGTTGACGAATGGAAACGTGCAAGACTCGTCCGGGGAGGAGCATCGGCGGTCATTCCCGATTTTACGGGCGATCTATTATAAACAAACAGATACCGGAGGAAAGAAAATGCCGTATAAACAATTCGACCGTTCACGCCTGAATATTCTGCCTATAGGAATGCGCCGGCATGACCTTGATCTCAGTATATACGATCCTGTTGCCGTACCCGGAGAAATTATGAAGAAGCCTGCCCTTGCCGCCGTTGCGTCTGCCATGAAGCATGCGGCGTCATGTTCGGCATCGTCCCTGATGATGTGCGGCGGGCATGTCATCCGTTCGGGATGCGGACCTCATATCATCGATATGATGCGCGCCGGCTATGTCACGCATTATGCCACCAACGGGGCCGGTTCGATTCACGATTTCGAGCTCTCGCTGATCGGCGCAACCTGTGAAAGCGTTGCGAAATACATCAGTGAAGGGCAGTTCGGATTATGGCATGAATCGGGGATGATCAACGATATTTTAAGGCAGGGTGTAAGATCCGGACTCGGCGCGGGAGAAGCTATCGGACGGTATATATGGGAAGAATCGCTTCCGCACCGCGAACAAAGCATTCTGGGCACGGGTTATCATCTCGGCATTCCCTGTACCGTGCACATCGGCATCGGAAACGATATCATTCACGAACATCCCAACTGCGACGGAGCCGTGCTCGGAGAAGCCTCCTACACCGATTTTCTGATCTATACCGAAACGGTGGCGGGTCTTGAAAACGGAGTGTTCCTGAATTTCGGATCCGCCGTCACCGGCCCGGAGGTTTACCTGAAGGCGCTGGCGATGGCGCGCAACGTTGCCCGCGGGGAAGGAAAAAGCATCACAAACTTTACAACAGCGGTATTCGACCTGCTTGATATGGAAGACGGCGATTTTTCATCGGCACCGCCCAAATCCGACCCGCGCTATTATTTTCGTCCGTGGAAGACGATTCTGGCGCGGACAGTCTCAGACGGCGGGAAGAGCTATTATATTCAGGGTGAACATAAATATACCGTCGCTGCAATTCATAAGCTCCTCGGTCTGCAGGATAAAAACAACAGAGAGGTGAAATGACATGACCGTTCCGAGACCGGAATATCCCCGCCCTCAGTTCATGCGTCCGTCCTGGCTGAATCTGAACGGAGAATGGGATTTTGAAATCGACTGCGGGAAAAGCGGAAGGGCACGCAAATTTTTCGAACGCACGCGGCTTGACGATAAAATCATCCTGCCTTTCTGTCCCGAAAGCGAATTGTCCGGACAGAATCACAAGGATTTTATGGAATGCGTATGGTACAAACGCAAAATAAAACACCCGTTCCGGGGAGACCTTAAACCGGACGACCGTATCCTGCTTCATATCGGAGCCTGTGATTACCGTACGGAAGTGTATGTAAACGGAAAAACAGCCGGCATTCACATAGGAGGATACACGGCATTTTCATTCGATATTACGGATAAACTGCGGGAAGGCGAAAACGACATCACGATTTGTGCGGAGGATTTTCAGCGCTCCGGCACACAGCCGCACGGCAAACAGTGCGACAGTTATTATTCCGCCGGCTGCTCCTATACGCGGACAACGGGGATATGGCAGACGGTCTGGCTGGAAGCCGTAGCGGTGTCGTATATCAAAGAGGCTAAATATACGCCTGTTCCGTCTGAAAACAGGCTCATCATCGAGGCGTCCTGCGTAAAGTCGCACGGAAAATTATTCACGGCCGACGTATCTTTCGGCGGCGGACAGATCGCCTCACGGACAGCTGTTATAGAGGGCGACAGCGTACGCATCGACATCAGACTTACCGGTCCGGTTCATCTTTGGGGACCGGGTCATCCGGATTTATATGACCTGACCCTTCGGATCGGTGAAGGCGAAACGAACTTCGACACGGTGAAGAGTTATTTCGCCATGCGTTCGGTGGCCTACGATGCGTCGGAACACCGTTTCCGTCTCAACGGCGAATCCGTATTCATGCGGCTGATTCTTGACCAGGGGTTTTATCCCGACGGCATCTGCACAGCTCCTTCGGATGACGCGCTTGCCGCCGATATATATCGTTCGATGGATATGGGCTTCAACGGCGCGCGGCTTCATCAAAAGATTTTCGAACCCCGTTTTCTGTATCACTGCGACCGTTTGGGTTATATGGTCTGGGGAGAGCACGGCAACTGGGGACTCGACCTTTCCGGAACTGCCGCATGGCAGGGTTTTATTCCCGAATGGCTCGAAATGCTGCGCCGTGACTTCAACCATCCCTCTGTGATCGGCTGGTGTCCGCTCAATGAAACGCAGTCCAATCAGAATCCCGAACTGATCAGAACGATTTATAACCTTACCAAAATGTATGACGCGACGCGTCCTGTCATCGACTGTTCCGGATGGTGCCATGTCATCACCGATATTGTCGACGCTCATGATTACAATCAGGATCCCGCAGCCTTCAAAGCCAATTTCGACAGGCTTATGAAGGGCGAAAAGGTGAAGGGGATCGCCGATTTTATCGGGGAAATACCCGCCGATCTCGCTTTTGTTTCGGAATACGGCGGAATCTGGTGGCAGCCTGAAAACCCCGAAAAAGGATGGGGCTACGGCAACCGTCCCGCGACGGAAGAAGATTTTATCGAACGCTACCGTCAGCTTACCGACGCGCTGCTTGATAATTCCATGATCTGCGGCTTTTGCTATACACAGCTTACCGATGTCGAACAGGAAGTGAACGGTCTTTATTACTATGACCGCAGGCCGAAGTTCGATCCGTCGGTCATCAGGGCGATCAATACAAAAAAAGCGGCCTGCGAAAATAAATGACGGCGCTGCCGCTGTTATTACTTTTATAAAATTACGGAGGATTTACAAAATGGAAACGATTAAAGTGGCGGTCATCGGCTGCGGAACGATAGCGAACGCGGCGCACATTCCGAACTATAGGACGATCAAAGGGGCTGAAATCAAATATTTCTGCGATATCATCCCCGAAAGAGCGCAGGCTGCCGTTGATAAATACGGCTGCGGAACAGCGGTCACCGATTATCACGATATACTCGGCGATCCCGAAGTCACTGCCGTGTCGGTATGCACGCCGAATAAAATGCATACGCCCATCTCTATCGATTTTTTAAAAGCCGGAAAGAACGTGCTGTGTGAAAAACCGGCTGCGCGGACTTACGGCGAAGCTCTGCTGATGCAGGAAGCACAGCATAAAAGCGGTAAAGTGCTCAATATAGGCGTTGTCAACCGCTTTAACTCCGCTGTCAATCAGATAAAAAAACTCATAGACGCAGGTGAACTCGGGGAAGTCTATCACATTTATGTTTCTTTCCGTGCCCACAGGTCCATTCCCGGACTCGGCGGAGCATTTACGACAAAGGAAATTGCCGGCGGAGGCGTGCTGATTGACTGGGGCGTTCATTACCTTGATATCGTGATGTACTGCTCGGGAGACCCTCAGCCTCTGACTGTATCCGGCAAGGCTTTCTGCCGTCTCGGAAAAGATATGCCGAACTATGTTTATCAGAGCATGTGGGCGGAAAACACCAAAGACCTCGGAGGGACCTATGATGTAGACGATTTTATCACCGGTTTTGTACGCACGAAGGGCCCGACCATATCATTGAACGGTGCATGGGCGCAGAATATCGGCGTCGGTGAAAGCTTTATCGATTTTCTGGGGACAAAAGCGGGAATAAGGCTGCAATACGGCGGACGCTTCGATGTTTACGGAACGAATGACGGTCAGCTGATCCAGTATCAGCCCGAATACGATATGTGCGATATGTTCAATAATGAAATCGCCTCATTTCTGCGCTGCATCAGAACGGGAGAAAAACTTCCTTCGCACATCGATACGGTTGTTATCACCGCAAAGCTTATGCAGGGTCTTTACGATTCATCCGAATCGGGAAACGAAATCAGATTTTAAACAAAAACATATCCTGAACAAACGGGGGCGTCATCGATGGAAACGATCAAAACAGCCGTTATCGGATGCGGTACGATAGCGAACGCGGCTCACATTCCGAACTACATGGCAGCCGAGGGGGCGGAAATCAAATATTTCTGTGATATTATCCCCGAAAAAGCGCGGGCTGCAGCCGAAAAATACGGATGCGGAACAGCCGTCGCCGATTACCGTGAAATATTAAGCGATCCGGAGGTTACCGCTGTTTCGGTTTGTACGCCGAATAAAATGCATGCTCCGATTACCGTCGATTTTCTGACGGCGGGAAAGAATGTCCTTTGCGAAAAACCGCCGGCCAGGACGTACGCCGAGGCGCTCCTTATGCAGCAGGCGCAGCATAAAAGCGGTAAAGTGCTCAATATCGGAGTCGTCAACCGTTTCAACTCCGCGGTCAACCGGATAAAAAAACTCATCGATGCCGGTGAACTCGGAGAAGTCTATCATGTTTACGCTTCTTTCCGCTCCCAGCGCGGCATACCGGGGATCGGGGGCGCATTTACAACGAAAGAGATCGCCGGCGGCGGTGTGCTGATCGATATCGGCGTTCACAATCTCGATATCGTGATGTACTGTACGGGAGACCCGCAGCTGAAGACGGTTACCGGCAAAGCGTTCTGCCGTCTGGGTTCTGATATACCCGGCTATGTTTATCGGAGCATGTGGGCGGAAGACACAAAAAATCCGGACGGCATATACGATGTCGATGATTTTGTGACGGGATTTATTAGGACCGAAGGACCGACCATATCTTTAAACGGAGCCTGGGCGCAGAATATCGGGGTCAGGGAAAGCTTTATAGATTTTTTAGGAACAAAAGCGGGTATACGCCTTCAGTACGGCGGTAATTTCGAAGTATACGGGACAAAAGACGGGAATCTTGTGCATGATCAGCCCGAATACGAACGCTGCGATATGTTCAGGAACGAAATCGAGTCGTTTTTAAGATGCATAAAAACCGGAGAAAAGCTCCAGTCGCATATCGACACGGTCATCGTCACCGCACGTCTTATGCAGGCGCTTTATGATTCATCCGAATCCGGCTCCGAAATCATATTCTGAAATTATATTCTGAAATAAAAAACCGGAGTTACGCGGCAGCGTAATCCGGTTTTTGGGTATAAGGTGATTTAAGTTTCCGGTGATTTTATTCCGGCTTCTGCGCAACTGTCGATAACCGCTTCTGCGGCCGAATTTCCGGCACTGACCGTGCATATCACCCAGCGCCCGTATACACCGCAGAGGGCATCCTCGATTTTAGGAAGCTGTGACGGATTGTAATCGGCAAAAAGGGCGGACTGACTGCCCAGATAATCCCTTATTTTTCCGGCTGCTGTTTCGGCTTCCCCGCTTCCCGAACATTCAACGATGATGATGATTTCGGGTGTAGCTCCGCTGCCTGCGTAAACGACAGAACGGATTCCGCCGAAATTATACGCGAGGGAAACCGCTTCGTCTTCGATCCTCTGGAGTTCGTCGTCGAAAGGAACGCTTTCGGCCAGATTTGAAGCGAGCTGTTCGATATCAAACGAGACGCCGTCATACTTTCCTTTTTTCGGGGCACAGGAAATTCCGACCGTTGCGATGATGATCAGTATCAGGATCAGGCTGGATTTTTTCATATTATCCGTTCTTTTTTATCTCCGCGGTATGCGTATAAAGATAATCTTTTATGGTCAGGCATGCGGGTTTGTTTAAATGTACGCCGTCGCCTGCAAGGCCTTCCGGAAGAGAAAATGCATCTTCGGCGGTGACGGATTCGGCGGTGTTTACAAAATGCACGCCGAGTTTTCCGGACATATCCGAAAGCAGGCTGTTAAAAGCATCCAGCTGGCTGTTATGCACGTAATAACCGTTTCTTTGCGCTGCTTTTTCATCTACGGGGAGAACGGAAAGAATATAAATCGGTACATTTTCGGGCAATATATCGCGCAGTTCTTTTATAAAATATTCATAGCATGCGATAAAAGTCGTTCCGGGCCATGAGTATTCGTTTACTCCGAAACTGACGTATATTTTATCGAATGACTTAGGGTATGCCCTGACGGTATCGAGTACTGTCCGGGCAACCGTTTTTCCGCTGCTGTTGTCCTCGATAAACGCAGCGGTCAGAACGCTTTTTATATTCAGCGAAACGCGGGCGTAGCAATATTTTGCGATCCCGCTGAAATTGCAGAAACCTACGGTCCGGGAGTCCCCTATGAACAGCGCGTTTTTAAAATACGCGGCGTCGACAGAATCGCTTTCCGGGATCTGACCGGCAAAGGAATATTTCCAATCGGCCGCAGAAGGGTCGGGTGTGGATTCGGGTTCTTCCGGCTTTGTTACGGCCGCCGGTTTGACTGCTGCCGGTTCGGTTTCCGCCGGCCGGACGACAGCCGCCGGTTTGATTTCTGCAGGTTCTGTTTCCGCCGGATGTGAATCGGCGGGTTCTGTTTCGACAGGTTCTGTTTCGACAGGTTCTGTTTCGGCGGGTTCGGGAATTTCCGTTTCGGGAAAAACCGGCATATCGGAACCCGACGCTTCCGAAAACGCCGGCCGGACGGAAGGAGGCATCGTGTTTGCTTTATAAGGCTGAAATGTATTGTTATCCCGTTTTGCCGACAGATTCAAAGAACCGGCAATAAAGGCTAATATGGTTATAAAAAGAGTAAATGTAAAAATTCTGTAAATGATTCTGGTACCGGTTCGCATCGGTATGTGCACCTGTCCTTTGGAATATGTATGAGCATTTTCACAGCGTAAAAAAAGCGGAAAATAAAATCAATCGGTGCGGATCGAAAAAACACCGGAATAAATGCGGTAAAAACTGCTTCTTTAAAAAAGTATATCACAGAAATTTTAAAATTGCAAATGAATAGTATACAAATATTTTATGATGTTTTTGTCGTATTACGCAAAATAAGATAAAAATGCTTTTAAAATAATCCTATATTTATCTGTCGTTTTTTTGCGTTCATATGTGAATCAACTGTAAATAATTTTATCGGTTAAATCGGTCCGGACGGATTGCACCGGCGATTTTATGTATAACGGAAGCGGGTAAATATGAATAAGGCGGTCATTTTTAATATAGAACGCGGTTCGCTTCATGACGGTCCGGGTATCCGAACCGTTGTTTTTATCAAGGGGTGCCCTCTCGGCTGCCGCTGGTGCCATAATCCCGAGGGATTATCTCCGTACCCTCAGCTGATGAGGTATGAATCGCGATGCATAGGATGCGGACGCTGCGCTGCCGTATGTCCGTCCGGCGCGGTCAGAGCCGGCGCCGGTTTTGATCGTTCTCTCTGTACGGCATGCGGCAGATGCGCTGCCGTATGTCCCTCGGAAGCGATTATGCTGTGCGGGAATACAATGACAAGCAGAGAGGTGTTCGGCGCTGTTCTGCGCGATAAGCGTTATTACGGAAAGGAGGGAGGGGTGACTCTTTCGGGCGGCGAATGTCTGACCCGCCCGCAGTTCTGCGCCGGTCTTTTCCGTCTATGCAGAACCGAGGGAATAAATACCGCAGTCGAAAGCGCGCTTTTCGTGCCGTGGAAATCCGCGGAAATCGTTCTGCCCTTCTGCGACCTGTTTATTGCCGATCTGAAAATCGATGACTCCGCCCTGCACCGGAAATTTACGGGAGCGCCCAACGCACGGATCAAAAAAAATCTGCTGAGGCTTTTTGAATATTCGGCCCGGAATAAATCGCCGAAGATCTGGGTCAGGACGCCGCTGATCCCGGGGATGACTGACACAAAAGAAAACCTTGACGCAATAGAGGAGTATCTCGGGCCGTGGCGCGGTCTGATCGAAAAAAGAGAACTGCTTGAATACAACAGCTTCGGTGATTCAAAAAAATCGGCTCTGGAATGAGCGGCAGGGATATAAAAAGAGCAGGGGATTCTGCTCTTTTTATATCGGTCAGATACCGGTGTGCATGACGCGGTCGTGTTCTTCCGCAAGCTTCGCGTTGTTCCATTTGTCAAGCGTACCCACGAGATATCCGGTGATACGGCGGATGCGTTCAAAAGGGCCCTGTCCGTCATTCTCCCGGCGTCCGCACTTCGGACATTCGTTGCCGATAATGCCGTTGTAACCGCAGGCTGGATCCCGGTCGATCGGATGGTTGACGGAGCCGTATCCTATGCCGCTTTCTTTCATATGCCGGATAATGGATTCAAAAGCGGCAAGGTTATTCAGCGGGTCGCCGTCCAGCTCTACATAGGTGATATGGCCTCCGTTGGTCAGCTCATGGTAGGGGGCTTCGATATTGATTTTTTCATAATAGGAAATGTGATGGTATACGGGAACATGAAACGAGTTGGTATAATATTCCCGGTCGGTTACGCCCTCTATTTTACCGAATTTCGCACGGTCAAGCCTTACAAAACGGCCCGAGAGCCCTTCGGCGGGCGTGGCGATCAGCGAAAAATTCATTTTATATTTTTGCGACGCTTCATCGGTTCGCCGGCGCATGTGTGCGATTATTTCAAGACCAAGATTCTGCGCTTCGGCGCTTTCGCCGTGGTGTTTTCCGGTCAGGGATTTAAGTGTTTCGGCAAGACCTATAAATCCCACGGTCAGCGTACCGTGCTTCAGAATTTCACCGATTTCGTCATCCGGTCCGAGCCCGGCTGAATCCATCCATATTCCTTCACCCATCAGGAAAGGGAAGTTCCGGACTTTTTTACCGGCCTGTATTTTAAAGCGTGCAAGCAGCTGTTCGATGACGAGTGCGATTTTTCGGTCAAGGTCGTCAAAAAAGAGATCGAGATTTCCTTTTGAATGGAGGGCGATTCGCGGCAGGTTGACTGAGGTGAAACTCAGATTGCCGCGCCCGCCGGTCGTCTGACGTCCGGGATCATATATGTTGGCGGCTACGCGGGTCCGGCAGCCCATATACGCCACTTCGGTGTCATAATCGCCTTCTTTATAAAAAGCTTTGTTGAACGGTGCGTCCATAAACGAAAAATTCGGGAACAGGCGTTTAGCCGAAACGCGGCATGCGAGTTTGAAAAGATCGTAATTGGGATCGCTGTAATTATAGTTGACGCCTTCTTTGACTTTGAATATCTGTATCGGAAAGATGGGTGTTTCACCGTTTCCGAGTCCGGCTTCCGTGGCAAGAAGGACATTGCGGATAATCATCCGGCCTTCGGGTGATGTGTCGGTTCCGTAGTTGATCGAACTGAACGGTATCTGGGCACCGGCTCTGGAATGCATTGTATTCAGATTATGAACCAGAGCTTCCATAGCCTGGTAGGTTGCATTTTCGATTTCATCGGCACACCAGCGGCGCAGGAAACGGTTGATCTCGCGGGCTTTTTTCTCACCGAAACGGATTGTCAGCTTTTCCGAAAGCGTTTTTTCAAAAGCGGGGGAGTTTTCGATCGCGGGAAGTTCCGGCAGGGAAAGAACAAGCTCGTTCATTTCGGCAGAGAGGTCACGCGGGCTGGAGCACCCGCCGCAGATGAGGTCCGCAGCTTTGGCGAGGTTTTTTCGGAAGAGTTTGCTATAGGTTTTTCTGACGCCTTCGGTCATTCCGTAATCGAAATTGGGAACGCTTTGTCCGCCGTGCTGGTCGTTCTGGTTCGCCTGGATGGCGATGCAGGCCAGCGCCGAATAGCTCTGGATATCCTGCGGCTCGCGCAGGTGACCGTGCCCCGTCGAAAAACCGTCCTTAAAAAGTTTTATCAGATCGATCTGACAGCAGGTGGTTGTAAGCGTGTAGAAGTCGAGGTCGTGAATATGGATATCCCCGTCACGGTGGGCTGCGGAGATCTTCGGGTCGAGTACATACAGTTCATAAAACTGTTTCGCGCCCTCGGACCCGTATTTAAGCATCGTTCCCATGGCGGTGTCGCCGTCGATATTGGCGTTTTCGCGCTTTACATCGACGTCACGGGCGGATTTGAAGGTCAGATCCTCATAGGTTTTCATAAGCCGGGTGTTCATTTCACGGATACGTGTGCGCTCGGCGCGGTAAAGTATAAATTCTTTGGCAGTCCGCGCGTGCCCCCGTTCGATCAGAACCGTTTCGACCATATTCTGAATCTGTTCGACTTCGGGCAGCCGGCCGCGGGGCGTATCGTCCTCGATGCGTTTTGCCACCTCACAGGCCAGATTCTCCGCGCCGGGGTAGTCATGTATTCCTGCTGCCTGTTCGGCCTTGAATATGGCGTTGGTTATTTTTTCAATATTAAAGGCGGCTTCCCTGCCGTCTCTTTTAATTATTCTGGTAATCATCCGAACTCCTTCTGTGATGTCGCCGGCTTCGGGTCAGCCGCGGCTTGTTTACAAATGTTCCGGCCTTTTTTATGCTCCGGCAGAAACAAAAGAATGGAACAGTATCCGCCCAGACGTTTTTCGCTGCGTCTATATAGAGACGGAAAACACATCATACACTATATGTTGTATGAGCCTTTTTGCTTATACAATTATATAGTATAGAATGACTTTTGTCAAGACAATTTATTACTTAATGTTCAACGAAAATACACACGGAATTTTTACATAATTGTCATAAAAGCCGTAAAGTGCACAAATACATTTCATGACCGTATGCGGATTATCTCCGGAGCCGTGTGTGCCGGAAAAAGACAGGACGCGGTTTTAATATACGATTTTTCGTTTTTTTTCGACAAATCATTTTCGGATGAAACGATTTATTTCTATTTGTGTTCAAAATAAGAATATTTTAACATAAAGTTGTCGTTCTATCATTGACAAAAGATGTTTTATATTGTAAAATAATTAAATAGTTCACTTTAAAGTATATATTCTGATATCGGAGTTTACAGACAATGAATAAAATCACAGTGACGGCGCCTGCCAAAATCAATCTTTTTCTTGAAGTTCATAATATGAACAACGAAGGATTTCATAATATAGAAAGCGTTATGCAGACGGTAAGTCTGTGCGATACGCTGGATATAGAGCGAAAGGAAAGCGGAATTATACTGACGGGTGCCGAAGAAAAGCTTTCCTGCGGACCCAATAATCTCATTATAAAAGCTGCCGAGGCTTTTTTTGCCGAAACAGGGAAAACAGGCGGAGCGTCTTTTCACCTTACAAAAACGATACCCATTGCCGCCGGGCTGGGCGGGGGCAGCACGGACGCAGCCGCAACACTGATAGGTCTCAACATTCTTTATGAAACCGGCTGTTCTCTTAAACAGCTGTGTTCGATAGGAACAAAACTCGGTGCGGATATCCCTTTTTGTATCAGGCGCGGCACCTGTTATGCGGCCGGGATCGGAGAAATGCTCCGGAGATGCCCCGGCATGCCCGGCTGCAGCATTGTCATCGCGATCGGATGCGGACGAATATCCACGCGCTGGGCTTTTCATTGTATCGATGATGTATGCGACCGCAAAGTCAGAGCGATCGGAGATATGAAGTCCGCTATCGAAAACGGAGATTTACGGGCAATAGCCGGCAGTTTATACAATGCTTTTGAAAACGTTTCTCCTTTTGAAATACAGATCAAAAACATTATGCTTGAGAACGGAGCACTCGGCGCCGCGATGAGCGGAAGCGGTCCTGCGGTTTTCGGCCTTTTCGGTGACCCGGATAAAGCCGGCGCCGCCCATGCTGTTTTAAAAAAAGCGGGTTACGACTCGTTTATGTGCGTTCCGTGGGATAAGAACGCCGCAGGCCGGCGTGAATAAGATACAGGCATAGAGAAAGCGCATGAACCGGTCATGCGCTTTCTTCGGTTCTTTATGAACTTATTTCTTCTTTGCTGCCACTATGACGGCGCCTGCCGCAAGCATTGCCAGCGCTGCCGCCAAAACGGCGGTGTCGGCTGTCTGGGCTGCGGGAGCTTCTGCCGCGGGGGTCTCGGCCGCTTCTGCTGCGGGGGCGTCTTCTGCCGGAGCTTCGACTGCGGGAGCCTCGGTCACTTCGGGTTTGGCTGCCAGGTTCAGTGTGATGCCGAATACATCGGGATCCCATCCGCCGGGCGCTGTATTGGATGTGAAGAACGCGTTGATCAGGGCGCCCGTATCGTCATGGTCGAGATAGCAGATCAGAGCGTTGATCTTAAGGCCGGGTTCGACAGCGACAGTGACATCGGCTTTATCGGCAACGTCTTTCACAAGGGTAGCCCAGTCCATTTTGATCTCAAACTGCCAGCCGGTATCGATTTTTTTGGAAAATCCAACGTCTTCAAGAACGATGTTGTCCATGGATTCCTGACGGAATACGTCAACGGTGCCGTCTTCGAGGCAGCCCCACGAATAGAATATCGCTCTTTCGTAATCGGCTGATTTAAAAACCTGACCAAGGTTCAGGGATATCTGGAAAGCATCTCCGTTGTAGTTGTCTCCGGATGCGGAATAGAAGAAGGTAGGGTCTGTTATAACGCCCGCGAAATAAAGAAAATCCGTGTCCCATGTGTAATAGAAGTCGATTTTCAGGTCTGCGGGAACTTCGCCGAGCCAGCCTTCTGCTGTTGCGGAATTCTGGTCAACCACGATCTTGTTGTTTTCGGACCACTCACCCTGGGCAAGATTGCCGTCGATGGTCGGAGTGCCGAAGGGAACGCTGATATCGCCGATAGGCGTCAGCGCAAAAACCGTCATCGGAGCTGCGGCCAGTAAAACCGCGATCATAACGGTAATGAATGTTTTTGCTGTCTTTTTCAATGATTTATCCTCCGTTTTTTAAAAAATTCGGTATATTTAAATGTTTAAACATCCGTATACTGATTGTAACACTATTATGAAACTTTGTAAATAGTCGATTTTAACAATAAATACATAAATTATTGTTAAAATCGCATAAAATAAGGCCGTGAAATTCGTCTTCATTTCACAAAGGAATTATAGTTGTTCGTTTTGTTCGTACCAGTTGCTTCCGAAAGAGATATCGGTGGACAGCGGTACCGCAAGGTCCGCGGCCCTCTCCATTTCATGCCGGAGTATACGGGCTGTTTCGGCGGCGCACGGACGGCTGCATTCTACAATGAGTTCGTCATGGACCTGCAGGATCAGCCGGGCATCGAGCCTCGCGGCGGCCAGAGCACGCGCGGTTCCTGTCATCGCGAGTTTGATGATATCTGCGGCGGTGCCCTGAATGGGGCTGTTCATGGCGACCCGTTCTCCGAAAGCACGTACCGCGGCCTTGGGGGACGAGAGTTCCGGGATATACCTTCTTCGGCCGAACAGGGTTGAAACATAACCGTCCCTTTTCGCGTTTTCCTTAACGCGCTTCATATAGTCGGCGACACCCGGATATTTCGCGAAATAATTTTTTATGTATTCGGCGGCTTCGAATTTTGACACGCCTATATCGGCTGCAAGCGAAAACTCGCCGATCCCGTAAACAATGCCGAAATTGACCGCTTTGGCGCGTTTGCGCAAATCGGGCGTCACCTGTCCGAGCGGAACGCCGAATACCTGCGACGCGGTGATGGCGTGTATATCGTCTCCTTCCGAAAACGCCCTTATCATTCGTTCGTCGCCGGATATGCAGGCGAGCAGCCTGAGCTCGATCTGGGAATAATCCGCGTCGATCAGCAGGTAATTTTCGTTTTCGGATATAAAATAACGGCGCAGTTCGCGTCCGAGATCCTGCCGTATAGGTATATTCTGCAGATTCGGTTCGGTCGATGAAAGTCTGCCCGTAGAGGCGACGGTCTGGTTGAAGCTTGTATGAACGCGCCCGTCCTTGTCCGCAACGGCGCAAAGTCCGTCTGCGTAGGTCGATTTTAATTTGACTACCTGACGGTATTCCAGAATTTTATCGATCACGGGGCTGAACGGGCGCAGTTTTTCGAGTGTTTCGGCAGCGGTCGAATAACCGGTCTTCGTCTTTTTGGGTGAGGGCAGACCGAGTTTATCAAAAAGAACTTCACCGAGCTGCTTCGGCGAATTTATATTAAAAACGCTTCCCGTGACCGTGTAAATCTCTTCCGTGCGCTGGTCGGCAATTTTACCAAGATAATCCGAAAAAGCGGCAAGTCCGTGCACGTCGACTTTGAAACCGGTCCTCTCCATGTCGCATAAAACGGATGCAAGCGGAAGTTCGATTCCTGTAAACAGATAGGACTGTGACGAATCGGTGATTTTGGGTTCCATTTCCTTTTTTAGGCTGAAGAGCAGAACCGTATCCGCTTCCGGCGAACTGCCGGCGGTTCTGTTTAAATAGGACATCGCAAGCTTCGGCAGGCTGTATCCGCCGTCGGAAGGATTGAGCACGTAAGCGGCGAGCATGACATCGAAGACGTTTGCCGCCCTGTCCGCGGGAGCAAAATCGATGCCCGACCGGGCCAGCAGGGCTCTGCATCGCTTGAGGTCGTATACGATAAATTTACGTTCATCGCTTTCAAAAAACGAACGCGCGGCGCCGGCCGGACAGGCAAGCGAATTTTTACCGTCATAGATATATACATCGCTTTCACCGACCGTAAAAGCAGCTTCGGTTATGGCGGACAGTGTTTCGGGATCGGAAACGCAGCTGATCTGCACATGCGTCTCTGACGCTTCTTTTCCCGCACCGTCATCCTCCAGTGTAAGTCTTTTGATAAAAGCGCCGAATTCAAGCCGTGCAAACAGATTGCGCAGCCGCGTACGGTCGGCACCTGTGTAGACAAGGCTCCCGCATGTCAGCCCAAGGGGGATGTCCGTTTTTATTTTTGCGAGAAACAGGGAAAGATATGCGCTTTCTTTTCCGGCCTTCAGTTTTTCTTTGGCGGATTTTCCGGCCGGAACATTCTCGATATCCGCATAAACGCCGTCGAGTGAACCGCATTCGGCGATTAATTTCAAAGCGGTTTTTTCACCGATGCCGGACACGCCGGGTATATTATCCGAGGGGTCGCCCATGAGCGCTTTGACGTCGACAAACTGCGGCGGGTCGATGCCGTATTTATCCCTGAATTCCTCTTCGCCGTATTCGGACGTTTCGTTGTTTCCGGCAAGCAGGACATGGGTGAAGGAATCGATCAGCTGAAATGAATCGCGGTCGCCTGTCAGAATGTAGGTGAATACGCCGCCGGGAATACTGCTGATAAGCCCTTCGGGGTTGGCCAGTGTCCCCAGTATATCGTCCGCTTCATAGCCCTCGGATTCAACGACCGCCAGACCCATCGCGGCCGCGCATTCGCGCGCATAAGGCATCTGCACCGCAAATTCGTCGGGCATTCTCTTTCGCGTTGCTTTATAACCGTCATATTTGATGTGGCGGAAAGTAGGAGCAGGCAGATCAAAGGCCACTGCGGCGTAATCGGGCCGCAGTGCTTCCAGATGTTTCAGAAGTACGGCGGTCATTCCGTAAACGGCGTTGGTCGGAAGCGCGTCCTTTGTGGTCAGCGGACGTATTCCGTAAAAAGACCGGTACAGAACGCTGTTGCCGTCGACAAGGAGAAAAGTTTTCATATCGGCGTATCCCTTTCAAAAAAAATCAGGAGTCTTATTTAAAAATTACTCTTGATTATATCGCGGTTCTATACTATAATGAACAGTGTAAGCATGAGAAGACAAGTCATGGATTCCGAAATTCAAAAACAGGGAGGTTTTAAAATGAAAGAATTAAAAGAGTTAAAGGGAAGCAAAACAGAAGCCAATTTGGCGGCTGCATTCGCAGGTGAAAGTCAGGCACGCAATAAATACACCTATTTCGCATCCGCAGCTAAAAAAGAAGGCCTGATCGAAGTTTCCAGGATTTTCGAAGAAACCGCGGCAAACGAAAAAGAGCATGCCGAAATCTGGTTTAAGCTGCTTCATGACGGAATAGGACAGACGCCCGAAAATCTTGAAGGGGCCGCTGCGGGTGAAAACTACGAATGGACGGACATGTACCCCGGTTTTGCCAAAACAGCAAAAGAAGAGGGATTCGCCAACATAGCCTTTTTATTTGAATCGGTAGCCAAAATCGAAAAAGAACATGAAGCGCGCTATCTCCGTCTGCTGGAAAAAGTCAGGGACAAAACTTTATATGTAAGCGATCAGGTTGTCATTTGGCAGTGCACCAACTGCGGTCATATCCATGTGGGTGAGAAAGCTCCGGCAATCTGTCCGGTTTGCGACCATCCGCAGGGCTATTTCTCCATCAAAAAATAAAGAGGACCGGAGAGCGGAAGGCAGAGGGTGAACGCGCGGAAAACCGCGCGTTACCCGGCGTTTTCCGCCCTCGGTTTTAACGGAAGGCGGCGAAGCAAGATAACAGGATTTTTCGGACGAATCATGGCAGGAAGGAATAATAAACCCAGGGCTGTCGCTTTTGTCGATTTCGAACACTGGTATATATCACTGGATAAAATGTATTCGAAAAAACCCGATTTAAAAGAATGGCGCGATAAAATGTCCGGCGCCTATAACGTCAGGGAAGTTTTGGTTTTCGCGGATTTTTCGAATCAGGCGCTGCGCGCCGAAATACCAAAAATCCGCGAAGTGACGAATTACATCATCGAAACGCAGAATGCGGCGGCTTATGTAAAAAAAGATTATACCGATTTTATTATGCTCGATCATATTTATCAGAAAGCGTTATCCTCACAGGATATACAGGTGTTTATAATTTTTTCGGGCGACGGTCATTTCAGTTCCGTCGCGAGCTTTCTGAAAAATCAGTGCGGCAAGACCGTGGGTGTTTACGGAATCAGAAACGCGGTCAGCGGACAACTGAAGAATACGGCGAACTGGTGTGTCGAACTCCCGGAGGAGCGCAAAGAAGAAGCGAATAAAAAAACAGGTTCATTGTAAAATGAAGATGCAATAAAAAATAGTTGCCATAATGACGACCCAG
>CAZVPD010000056.1:17984-20673 GCA_964628455.1 uncultured Lachnospiraceae bacterium | reverse complement strand
TGCTCCCTGGCCTCGACGCCTACGACCGTCTGGAAATCCCTGACCATCATCGGGAAGGGATGGGGACCGACGACCGAACCGATACAGTACATGGCTTCTTCAAATTCGCCCATATAGGCTTCAAAAGCAGCGTCCACGGCTTCTTTCAGCGTTTTAAGGCCATGAGAAACGGGGATGACCCGTGTGCCCAGCAGCTTCATTCTTGCGACGTTGGGCGCCTGCTTGGCTATATCCACTTCGCCCATGTAGATGTCACATTCAAGCCCGAAGAACGCGGCGGCCGTTGCCAGCGCTACGCCGTGCTGTCCCGCGCCTGTTTCCGCTATGATTTTCTTTTTGCCCAGATAGTTTGCCAAAAGGGCTTCACCCATGCAGTGATTCAGCTTGTGCGCTCCGGTATGATTCAGGTCTTCTCTTTTCAAATAAATCTGGCAGTTGCCGGCTGCCCGGGATAATCTGTCGCAATGATAAGTCGGCGTGGGACGGCCCTGAAATTCTTTCCGGATCCTTCTGAGCTCGTTGATGAAATGAGAACTTTTACAGATCGTCTGATATGCCGCGGATATTTTTTCAAACTCCGGGATCAGCTGGGGCGGGATATATGCGCCGCCGTACGTGCCGAAATAACCTTCCGTAGTGGGGTTTTGTTTTGTATAGACCGCGAAATCCACATTTTGCAGCAACATGACCATATTCTCCTTATAATTTTTATTCATTTTATTTTATAAAAGTATATTCCGGATCACCGAACACCGCCTCGCCATCGAAAAAAAGATACAGCTTTCATGAAGCATTTCATACCGTTCTCCTTTCAAAAAACAAAAATTCCCGCCCCCAAAAATAAGGGGCAGGAACTAAACTCCTGCGGTGCCACCCAAATGATGAAAATCCTTTAAGAAATTTTCATCCGCTTGTTCCGCATACGGCTATATGCGCCTCCTTGATAACGGGCGAAGTTCCCGTCAGGTATTACTCACAGTAAACTGCTTTCTCCCTGCCCTCACAGGTCCATTCAATCCGATTCTGCTTGCCGCGATCTCACCGCCCGCGGCTCTCTGAAAAGTGGCTGTCGGATTTACTCATCCTGCTCATCGGTTTAATATTTATAACAGCATATAACTTTTTTATCGAAAAGTCAAGAGTTTTCAGAAAAAACAATTCCGATTTTAAGGTCGTTGCCGATACATTCGGTCACTCCGGACATACTTTGCTTTATTCCTGCCTTATTAAGCCTGCTGCGGAATATTCTGCCTTTGGTTTGAAATCCGCGATCACCGTGAGATAACGGATGTGCTTCCGGACCGGCTTTTTCCGCTTTGCCGAATGTATCTGTCCGGACGGGTCCGCGATAAACATTGCTTTTTTTGTTTTTTATCTTCCGAGATCGATGATGTTCTGTATGAGGGGCTTGCATTTGCCGCACGGCTCTCCGGTCTCTTCGTTGACGCCCGTTCCGGCACCCGTCGCCTCGCCGACCTTTTCCACCGTATCGGCTCCGTTTTTCACCGCGCTGACGACCGCTTCCAGCGAAACCTTTTTACACCCGCAGACCGAAGCGAGGATGGCGTCCAGTTCGCTTGAGCAGCGTTCGCATTCCCCGCAGACGCCCGCGAGTTTTTTGACTTCCTCCGCCGTCCTTGCGCCGGCGATCATCGCTTTTCTGACCGAAATATAATCGACGTTGTTTTTCGTGCAGATGACCCTGTTCTGTGCCATGATTGTTCTCCCTGTGTTTATTTTTCTTTGTTTCTTCCGTTTGCCTATGCTTTGATCTGCGTTTTTTTGATCTCGTATCCGAGCGCGGTGATGGCTTTTCCGATCTCCTCCGCCGAGATCTTCCCGGCGTCAAAGTCGAGTTTTACCCTGCTTGAATTGAACAGCACGCGCACGCTTCCCTTATCCACGCCGTCCAGCGATTTAACCGCGCTCTCGATCTTAAGAGCGCAGGACGGACAAGTCAGTGTTTCCAGCCGGATCTCAGCCTGTGACATTCCCGTTCCTCCTTTTCTTGTCTTATCGTTTTTTATTTTATTCTTTTTTCAATTTATAGCGGAGGAGCCGCATTCCGTTTAAAATGACGGCGAGTATGCTTGCCTCATGGACAAACATTCCGACCGACATATTGATCAGATCGCTGAAAAAGACCCCTGTGAGCAGAAGCAGCACAACCCCCACGGCGATGACGATGTTCTGGCGCATGTTGGCGGCGATCGCTTTGGTGAGGCCCAGCGCATGCGGCAACCTGCCGAAATCCGAATTCATCAGCACGACATCCGATGTTTCGATAGCTGCGTCGGTACCGCCTCCCATGGCGATGCCGATGTGCGCCAGAGCCAGCGAGGGGCTGTCGTTGACTCCGTCTCCGACGAATGCGACGATATGTCCTTCGCCGATCAGCTTTTTGATATACGCGGACTTGTCTTCGGGCAGCATATTCCCGTGAGCTTCCGTCAGACTCAGCTCGCGTGCCGTTAGTTCCACCGTCCTGCGGTTGTCCCCGGACAGCATGATCAGGTTCTTTACGCCCAGTTTCTTTAGTTTCCCAAGGTCCTCTCTGACACCAGGCCGGATCAGGTCACGTATGCCCGTCAGCGCTTTCAGTTCGCCGTCGACGGACATCAGCACGATGGAATTGCCGTTTTCTTCGAACCGGGCCATATCCGCCCGGACTTTTTCGTCAAGGAGAACA
>CAZVPD010000056.1:0-17974 GCA_964628455.1 uncultured Lachnospiraceae bacterium | reverse complement strand
CCATCAGCGCCGCGTTTCCTGCGACGACTCTGTGCCCGTCTGTGCAGGCGACGATCCCTTCACCCTTCACGACATCGGTTTTTTCGACAGGAGATATTTTCGCGTCTCCGATATAGGACGTGACTGCTTTTGCGAGCGGATGGTCCGATTCCCTTTCGACACTCGCGAGATAACCGAGTATGTCGTCCCTGTTGTCTGCATACAGCACCATTTCGGCCACTTCGGGTCTGCCGACAGTCAGCGTGCCCGTTTTGTCAAAAACCATGGTATCGGTGCGGCTGAAATCCGCGATCACTTCGCTGCCTTTGAGCAGGACGCCGTGCCTCGCCCCGTTGCCGATGCCGGCGACATTTGAAACGGGCACACCGATCACCAGAGCACCCGGACATCCGAGAACCAGGATCGTAATGGCCAGTTCGATATCCCGCGAAAACACCCAGACAAGGACGGCGAGCAGCAGGACCGCCGGCGTATAATACTTCGCAAACCGGTCGATAAAGCGTTCGGCTTCGGATTTCGAATCCTGCGCTTCTTCGACCAGTTCGATGATCCTGCCGAAGGTCGTGTCTTCCCCCACGCGTTCCGCTGTGATCCGCAGCGTTCCGTTCTCAAGGATCGTCCCGGCATACACGCCGCTGCCCTTCGTTTTTCCGGCCGGCACGGACTCGCCGGTGATGCCCGCTTCGTTGATGTGGCCTTCGCCCGACAGAACGGTCCCGTCAACGGGGACTTTCGCGCCCGTCTTCACCAGCAGAACGTCTCCGGGCGCGACTTCGTCTATTTGCACTTCCTCGAATTCGCCGTTTTCCGTCTGCTTCAGGGCGCTTTCGGGCGCCATTTCCGTCAGCTCCCTGATCGCGGAACGCGTCTTGTTCAAAGTCCTCTGTTCGAGAAAAGCGCCGAACAGGAACAAAAAGGTGACGACGGCCGATTCCTCGAAGTTTCTGATGAAAAACGCTCCGATCACCGCTGCGGTGACCAGGACATCGATGCTGACGACCCGGACCTTGAGGGCCTGATACGCCTGGATGGCGATGGGCGCCGCGCCCAAAACCGAGGCTGCGGCAAAAAACAGGACCGCCGCGGTTTCGCTTTTAAATACAATTCCGCCCGTAAATCCGGCGGCAATCAGGACCGCGCAGATCAGCGCGATGTGATTTTTTCTGCTCAGTATGAATTTCCGCAAACGACCGCCTCCTTTCCGGGCTGCCCGCCCGTCTTTCAGGAATGATACGCCCTGTCCGTTTCGGCCAGCATCGTGTAAACGGCTTCGTAGCTTTCGCATACGTCGCCGGGGACCGCGTAACGACCGGTGATCTTGCGCAGCGCGGCAAACTCATCCTCCAGGTCGGGTCCGGCCCGGCCCGCTTCCTTCGTTTTTTCGACGATCGCGTCGAATAATCTGCGGACTTCATGAAACTCGGGGTGATTTCCCCCGTGGACCCTGTCCACAACGGGCACGTATTTTTTAAGCGTCTGAAAATACTTTTTCTTTGCCTCGCCGAATGCCGTTTTGTCTGTCATTTTTTATTCCTCCGTGTTTGATATGATGTTCCCGCTTTGATTCCCCGTGTAAGCAGTGTACCATACGCAGATGCGTTTTGTCTGTTGCGTCTGCAACAATCCGCGGTTTTTCCCGACACCGTATAGCACAGGATCGTATTTTATCTGAAAATTACCGTCATATCCTGTCGTTTTCTCTGAGCCAGGCGACCGTATCGGTCAGTGTTTCACGCATGTCCCTCACGGTATAGCCCAGTTCGTCCGTGGCTTTTTCATGCGAAAAAAGCGCGTTCGAGCGCAGAGTATAAAGCGAGTATGAGGTAAACAGCGGCGGACGGCGCAGCATCCTGTAATAAAGCTCCGCGAGGGGAGCCGCGCCTTTGATAAACCAGTGGGGGAGATAGCTGATGATCCTTCTTTTTCCGGTGATCTCATGCAGCATATCGAGCATCTCGGAAACTTTAAAATACCGGTTTGAAAGAATATAGCACTCGCCTTTTCCGCCTTTTTCACAGGCGGAAAGGATGCCGTCCGCAACGTCGCGCACGTCGGCAAAATCATAGCCTCCGCCGACGCCCGAGGTCAGCCGGCGTTTGCAGTAATCGATGACCAGGGCTGTCATATGCCCCCTGCCGTGGTCATACGGTCCGACAAGGCCGGACGGATGAACGACGCAGGCATTGAGCCCCTGCCCCGCGGCTTCGAGCACAAGGGACGTGGCTTCCGCTTTCGTCTTCGCGTAGTCCCCGGTCACTTTGTCCGGCGAAAAAACGGACGTTTCCGTTATGACGGTGCCGGCAGGCGGTTCGGCGATCGCATGGACCGAACTGACATAAACCAGTTTCGAAACGCCGTATTCCCGGCAGAGATCGATGATATTCACCGTGCCCCCTACATTCACGTCATGCAGCGTCTGACTGAATCCGGAGGCGATCGAAACGATCCCGGCGCAGTGGATCACGATCATTTCGCGCCCGTCCGTGTTTTCGAAGCAGGGCTTCATGCTTTCCCTGTCGCGAACGTCGCCGTAAAAGATCTCCGCATTCCCGGGAACATACTTTTCACCGGGCAGCAGCAGCGCGCGGACGTTCTCCCCCGCTCCGGTCAGCCGCAGCGTGACCGCGCTGCCCAGATGACCCGCCGCGCCCGTGACCAGATAGATCCTGTCCATATCTCCCTCCTGACTCACCGAATTTCTGTTTTCGGGTATGCCGTCAATCCCTCACGCGAAGGGGGAATGACGGGTCGTAAACCGAATTTATTTTTACCGCAAATGAGTTTTTATCCGCAATATCCCGGTCGGTGACATAATGAACGTCCAGCAGGCCGTCCGCCTGATATCCGGTCTTTAAAAAATTCATCTGCGACAATGCCCTGCTCCAGCCTTCGAGCCAGATCCCGAGCTTTTCTTTCTGACTTTCGGTGCCGCCAAAATGCACAAGCAGGTCGATATCGCTGTTCCACCGCGCGGTACAGGTGTTTGTGCTGCCGAAGAGATATACACCTTTTACGCCGAACGCCTCAAAATCCATCGCAGCTGCGACCTGTTCCGCCATGAAATGCCGCCACTTCCAGCCGTAATCTTCACTCCCGTTTCCGGTCTCCTCACCGGTCTGCTCAAAGCCGGCCGGTTCCGCCTGCTCGGGGGGATCATCGATATAGGCGACCGCTTTTTCGAGATCCGCGCTCATCAGGACGATCAGTTCTCTGCCGTGAAAAACATCCTCTATCCTGATCACTTTCAGCACGCTGCTCAGGCCCGAATAGAGCGGAACCATCTGTTCCAGACTGTTCTTCGTATCCGTGAAGAACGACCTGTTGAAAACAACTCCCCTGTCATCGGGATAAAGTGGGAGATATTTGATATTTTCTTCAACCAGATCCTGAAAGAAATGCGTGCCGAAAGAAAGTTCCGGTTGATGACCGGCTTCTTTGCCCGCGATCTCAATGAGCATCGCGCTGTTGTTGATGTCCGAATAAGCGACGGGGACCCCGAGTTTGATGTCCCCGCGGCTTCCCCACCGGCCCGGTCCCATCAGAATAAAGCTTTTTCTAGGCAGAATGCCGTTGAGCTGACTTATGGCGTTGGCTGTGTTCATGAAATCTTCGTGCTTCTCCAGCGCCGCGTATCCGGCGGGATCCACATAAACGATCGTTTTGATCCCCGTTATCCTGCCGTTTGATATATACCTGTCCGCCGTAAAAACCGTTTTTTGCAGGGATATATCCGGGGGGATCGCGACAGGCTTGTTGTCGTAATTCCTGCTTTGCGGACGGCACTGCAGCAGGTAAAGGTCATCACCATCGCCGGCAAATTCAATATCGACGGGATACCCCAGCTTTTCCTTCAGCAGAATCAAGATGGACCGGATCTGTCTGACAACGGATGTATTTCTGACCAGATGATCGAAAGTTATGACCGTTTCCTCCGAGCGGAAGTCTGTCGTCAGCGGATTGACGCCGGTGAGTATGTCCTCTTTCATCACCGAAGCGATATAATTGATATGAGGGATCTCGTTCCCGAATTCTTTGATGACCTGCGATATGGGAAGGGACAGAAACCGCTTGTTTTCCATGTCCAGAACATCCATCCTCTGAGGCGAATATTTTCTCAGTTCCGACGCGGTCCTGTTCACGGGAAGATTCGGCTGCCCGGGCGAGATCAGGATCGGATAATCGTCTCCTATCCGGTCCACGGCCCTGGTCCCGAGACCGGCGACCATGCGCAGCAAACCGTCCTCCCGTCTGATTCTCGGAGACCATCGGAGCTCGTTGTTGCTGAAAGCCACGCCCGCAAAAAGCGGAAAGAAATATTTGCCGACCCGTTTTCCGACCACTTCCTGAATCATGACGCCCATCTGTTCGGAACAGTCGATCAGGTTCCGCTTCTTGCGGTACTGGATGGCGTCGGGATTGAAAAGGGATGCGTAAACCTCGAGGATTCCTTCCGTCAGCTGTTTCTGCCTTTCCGCTCTTGCGCCCGTATTGATCAGAAACAGGCTTTTGTATTTGCCCGAAAATGAAGTGTCCGTCTGGTCCTCCAGCAGGCTGGAGGACCGTACGATCAGCGGTCTGTTTTCGCAGCAGTCCAGTATCTGGTTCAGCTCATTCAGGATATAGGATGAAAATTTGGAGTTCTTCATCATCTGTATGATCCCGGGATAACTCGTGCGTATCTCCAGAATATCACGGTATTTATGTTCGTTCAGTTCATCCAGTCCGTTTCGCTCGATCAGATTCGTCAGCTCGTCGGAGGAGATATACCAGGTCCGGGGTATTTTAATGCTGCCTAATTCCGGATACTCTGCGGCATGACCGGCGATGATCTGATTGGCTATAAAAAAGCCGGTGCCCTTGCCCCCGATTTTTCCGATGCTTTTCGGAGAGCAGATGACGTGGTCAAGCAGGCAGCAGAGCGCATCGATGGAGATATATTCCTGCGTGTTTGCGATCACAGCGGGATTATCGGTCAGAAACCGGTGGATCAGTTCCGCTTTGAGCCATCTTTTCGTGGCTTCGCTGACCATTTCATTACCCCTCACCGCCTTCATATACTGAGACAGCGCATGGCTGATATCCTTTACGTCCGCATCTTTTTTATCGATTTTTTTGATAAGTGCATAGGTTTTTCCCTGATAGATCCATAAGCTGATGTAATCGTATATCCTGTCGTCTTCAAGACGGCTGCCCGCGTAGGAAAAAAGTATCCTGCTGAGCCGGATAACGTCAAAATCCTGCAGGGATTCCAGCGGAAAATTGATCTCGCCTTGGATCCTCAGCCTTTCCCATCCCATCTGATCGAAAATCTCATTGACAAGAGCCGGACCGGTCCTTGCGAGAAGTGCCAGCATTTTTTCGCACACGTAAAGGAGCATATCCTGATCGCTGTTCTGCAGCAGCGTAAGGATGGCTTCCCAGTCTCCGCGAAACCTGTTTTCCCGATGATGATTGCTGTTCTGATATTTTTCGGTGATGCGGCCCGCGATCGCATCCAGCAGTCTCTGTTCTTCCGGAAAAAAGATCAGGTCCGCGCCGGAATAGATTTCCCTCGGATACATCGCCTTGACATAACCGCAGACATTTCCGTTCAGCGTGATGTCGGATTTCAATTCGAATCCGTCCGCGATGACGGGTTTAGCCGCATACAGCCTGCCTTCGAGCATGATGCAGGCCGCACAGGCTTCGTAATTTCGGAAGCCCGCCGGAATGACTTCCGTAACTTTCAGCAGATTATCCGTAAGACAGGGACCTGCCAGAGCTTCATCCGCCAGATACAGACATTCCAGTTCCTTTGCCCTCTCCACCAGGGCATCCATGCGCTGATTTTTAAACCGCTCCATTTTTCAGATCCTTACTGTTGAATTTGTATCCGTGATGACGTAACGGATCACCGATAAAAATCAGACTATATCCCGTAAAGCATACAGTCTGAAGGTTTGAGTCTCTTTTTATATCCAGCCGCGGAGTTTTATCGCTTCGGCGACGCGGTTGATCGCGATGACATAAGCCGCATCCCTCATATACAGGCCTTTTTCGCAGGACAGTTTATGGACAGCTTGAAAAGCGGACGTCATTTTGTAGTTTAATTTCTCCAGAACTTCCTCTTTCGGCCAGAAATAATTCATATTGCACTGTATCTGTTCAAAGTAGCTGCAGGTGACGCCGCCTGCGTTGCACAGGAAATCGGGGATAAGATAGATGTTTTTCGCTTTGATCAGCTCATCGCAGTCCGGTGTGGTGGGACCGTTGGCTCCTTCGCAGATGACTTTGACCCGGCTGCCGATGTTTGCGAAAGTAACCGGCGTGATTTGATTTTCCATCGCGCACGGAAGAAGGATATCCACGTCCTGAGAGATCCATTCCTCACCCGGCAGGACCTCGCATCCGAGTCCCTCGGCTTTTGTCTTGTCGATCGTTCCGAAGGAATCCTTGATCGTCACCATTTTCTCGATGTCAAGGCCTTCCGGTTTACGGAAAGTATACGCTTTTTTATCCGTGTTATCCCAGCTTGACACGGCTGTGATCTTCCCGCCCAGCCGGGTATAAAGACGGGCTGCGTATTCGGCTACGTTGCCGAATCCCTGCAAGCTTGCCGTGCTGGCTGATATGTCGATGTCCAGCGCTTTTAATGCTTCAACAAGGGTGTAGACAACTCCGTAGCCGGTCGCTTCCGTCCGTCCGAGGGAGCCGCCCATTCCCACCGGTTTGCCTGTGATCATACCCGGATAATGGCCGCCCCGGATCACTTCGTATTCATCCATCATCCAGAGCATATGCTGCCCGTTTGTCATGATATCGGGCGCCGGGACATCGGACAGAGGGCCGATGTTTGCGGCAAGCTGTCTTACATATCCGCGGCACAGCTTCTCCTGTTCGCTCAGCGAAAGGTTGTGCGGGTCACAGATAACACCGCCTTTGCCTCCCCCGAGGGGAATATCGACCACCGCGCACTTCCATGTCATCCACATGGAAAGCGCCCTGATTGTATCAATCGTCTCCTGAGGATGGAATCTGATCCCTCCTTTAGCGGGACCTCTGGCGTCGTTGTGCTGAATGCGGTAGCCGTTGAATATTTTCGTGGTCCCGTCATCCATTTTTACGGGGATCGTGAAATGGTATTCGCGGCTCGGTTGCCTGAGCAGCTGACGGGTCGCCTGATCGAGGTCAAGCTTATCTGCCACGCTGTCAAACTGAGCCTGCGCAGTCACATAAGGATTATAAGATTTTTCTGACATGGCTTCTCCTGTTTTATAGACCGGCATTTCATCCGCCGGCGGATTTTTAATGTTTTAACTGATTTCATTATACTCAAAACAAGTCCGATGTCAATACTCGGGCGGTAAATTCTGATAAAATAATCCTTAGATTTCCATTTAAAAACAAATAACTTTTTTTTTACAGTCCTGTCCTGCCGGAAATCCGGACAGTAAGAATCTCCGTGCGTAAAACAACCGCTCCGGAGATTTCTTTGGTCCGATCGGCAAAACCGCTTGTTTCTGCCGTTATGCGCCGGCTTTTTTATCCGGTCTGCTGAGCCACAATTCCAGGATTGCGCCGTATGCGACGCCGGCTATAAAACTGACGGGGTCTTTGAATTCCGTGGAGCAGTAAAACGCAAAGGACACGGCGAGACCGAGCAGCGATCCGCGCAGCAGGGCAACCGTCCGGGTTGTTTTTGCCCAGGGCGCTCCGACGGCCAGGCCGATAATAACCCGGTTGTACCAGAGAGAAAACACGAAAACGGGCGAAGCCGTGAAACCCGAGCGGATATACGCTCCCGCCACACAGACGAGTCCGAGCAAAGCTCCGCCGATCAGGGATGTGATCATTCTTTTTTTCATGGATATTCCCTTTCCTGATTTTTATAGTCCGTGCATGCCGTGTGTGCCGCTATATTCCCGTTTAACAAGCGTTTACCCCAGAGCCACGTCGAGGATCATCATCACCGTGAAGCCCAGCATGGCGCCGATGGTCGAGATATCGGTTTTCGAACCGCCCTCCTGCCGCTGAGCTTCCGGGATGAGTTCCTCGACGACGACATAGATCATGGCTCCCGCCGCAAACGCGAGCGCGAACGGGAGGATGGGCTGAATTTTCATGACGGCAAGGGCGCCGAGGACACCGGCTGCCGGTTCCACGATCCCCGAGGCCTGTCCGTACAGGAAAGCCTTTTTCCTGCCGAATCCCTCGCGCCGCAGGGGGATGGACACGGCCGCTCCCTCCGGGAAGTTCTGAAGCCCTATGCCGACCGCAAGCACGACCGCCCCGGCCAGTGTGGCGGTATTCCCCGCACCCGAAGCGGCGGCGCCGAAAGCGACCCCGACGGCGAGTCCTTCGGGTATATTGTGCATCGTGATCGCAAGAACGAGCAGGACGCTTCTCTGCCAGGTCGTCTTGATCCCCTCGGAATCGGATTTTTCAAGGCCCATATGCAGGTGGGGCAGCAGTTTGTCGACCAGATATAAAAAGCCCCCGCCCGCCAGGAATCCCGCCGCAGCCGTGACAAAGGGGATCTGACCGAGTTCCCCGGCCATCTCGATCCCGGGGGCGAGCAGAGACCAGAAACTCGCGGCGATCATGACCCCGGCCGCAAAGCCCAGCATGCCGTTTAAGACTTTAATATTGATGGACTTGAAAAAGAACACAAGGGACGCGCCCAGCGCTGTGACCCCCCATGTGAAAAGGGTGGCAAACAGGGCCTGCTGCACGGGTCCGAACTGTCCCATCGCCTGAATCATGGAATTTACCTCGCTTTTTTGATTTTATAATACCGTGCCCGGTGTTTTTGTTTCGATCATTCCGCTTTCGCGCAGACTCTCTTCGATTTTGCTCCGGTTCCGGTACACCCACCTGAACGCTTCCAGATCCTTCGGGGCATCCGACCACCCGTTTTGTATTTTGTAATGGTAGAAAGCGGCCTGCATATAGAGCAGCATGTGCCACACCGCGTGCCTTTCGCCGTCCGTAAGCGGAACGGCTTCCAGATATCCCCGGATGAATTCGGGAAACAGGCGGAGGAACGTCTCTGTTTTGACCGGATCGCCGGCGTCCCATTTGATGATGTGGATCAGATATTCGCAGATGTCGAAAAGGCGCGGTCCGAGCGGCAGATGGTCCGTGTCGATAAAACCGCTGACCCGTCCGTTTTCGAGGCAGACGTTGCCGTCGTGGCAGTCCCCGTGGATCCTCTGCCGGGGCAGGTTCCCGAGAGCGCTTTCCATCTCAGCGCGCAGGTCCGACAGGATCTCCGCTTCCGCCGCGCAGGCGGTACCGGGGGCATACAGGTCGGGCAGAATGCGGTTATACAGGTTTGCATACGGCTCGATCACAAAACTGCGGATCTCACAGGGATAAAGAGCGAGTGCCGCGTGGAGTCCCGCAACCGCTTTGCCGATATTCCGGTAAAGCACGCCCGATCCGGGCGAAAAGAAATCGCCGGGAGTATGCGCGAGCCGCGGCATCAGCACATAAAGTTCGTCTTCCCGCAGGATAAAAGACGCACCGTCCGCTGTTTCAACGGGACAGGCGACAGGCACGCCCGAACGGGAGAGATACCGGAGGAGCCTGTGCTCCTCTTCGATCTTCGCCGGTCCGCGCGCCGCCGCGGGTTCCTTTTTCAGGATGTATTCTCCATCGCCGGTCCTGACGGAAAAGACGTTGTCCTTATGCAGGGGGGAAACGGAAACGGGCTCTCTCAGAGCATAACGCTTCAGAATTTCGGCAGCCGCAAAACAGGACATCCTTCCACCCCCCCGGATAGTTTAAACGAACGGCAGAAAAATTTTTGCCGGAACGCTTCATAACTGTATTATACAGGCCCCGTTCCGGTTTGTCAATCACATCAAAACCGGATTTATTTTTTCCGAAGCTATTGCTTTTTGCCGGGAACTGTCCTATCATTAAGCTGTTATTATTTGTTGATTTTTACATCGGAAATAAGTTTGAATGATCGGAAGGGAGATGCTCTGTATTGTTTGAAAAATACGGCAAAGCGGAAATTCACGTCTGGATGCCGATGATCGGATTTGAAAAAAACGATCCCGACAAAGGCGCCGCGCGCATCCTGAACCAAATTACCTTTGCGCCGGACGGGATTTCCGCGTTCTTATTCCACCCGGACATCGTCATGCAGCATGACGGCATGGAAACGGAACGCATTCTGCCCCCGGACAACTGCTCCTATTACGGCAGTCCGCGCAACGACGAACGATTCCGTCAGGAGTGGACCAACTATGACCTGCGCGAACTGATAAATAATTTAAACAAAGAAGGAACGGTTCCCTACCTGGGGATCATGGGCGTCACCATCGGGAACCGCTGGCATGAGGAGTGGATTGCTCTGCATCCCGAGGTAAGGCTGGATTGCCGGGGAGGTAAAGGCAGCTATAACGTGCTGAAGCACATGGACGACGGCACTTTGTTTGAGGATTTCTTTATTGAAAAGCTTTGCCGGACACTCATCGATTACGGCTTCGGGGGACTTCAAGTTGCGGACAATTTCTGCCCGCAGGGTTCTGTGGTATACAACGGAGACTTTTCCGCCGATATGATCCGTCAGTTCCTGGAACACACCGGTATAGAATTAAACGCCGGCCTTCATAACGGCATGAACGGGGACACCTCCGAAATCATGAATCTCCGGGGAGATTGGATCTGGAAATACCATCGGGCAGACTGGATAAAATTCTGGGCATGGCGCTGGGCGGCATTCTGGCGCAAAGTCTGCGCCGCGCTGCACACGATCGGTAAGAAGGTCATCGTCCTCGGCATGTACTGCACCGACCCCTTTGAAACGCTTTACTGTCTCGGTATAGACCTTCGGGAACTTGCCGGCGCGGGCGTCGATTACCTGATGCCGAATATCGTGCCCACAGGTCTTTTTCTTGATTATCCGGAATGGGGCTATCGCTTTCACCGCTACATGCTGATGGCGCCGTTTACCTCGGCGTTCACGCCCGAAACGAAACTGGTAAGCTTACTGGGCGTCCGCGACTGCACGGAGGAATGGGATGTGCTGCACCATGTTCCCTGCTGTCTGGAACGCGATATCTATACGCTGTCCGGTTTTATGCGGATCACGGCCGAAGGATATAAACGCTGCCTTGACGGCCTGATGGTCTGTCTGGGCGACGGGGTAAGAGATCAGGAATGGAAATGGCTGGCCGAGAGGTTTGACGCCGGTTTTTATGACGAAAAGCAGGTATCGCAGACCCTGTCGCCCATTTTGGTATGGTCGGATCACGCGTTTTACAATACGCTTCCCGAGTATATCCGCACCCGGCGATGGACAACTCACAAGTTCGCGTATGACGCGGAAGACCGGGGAAGTTTAACCGGCGCGATTGTCCGGATCGAAGATCTTGACCGGGCGCAAGGCACGCTGTTTATACCGAATTTCGACCTTCTGCCCGATGATGAAAAAGATAAAATAAGAAAATATAATCGCGGTCCGGTCATCGCTACTGCGGCAGTCGAAAACTTCAGTCCCGAAGAGTATGCGATCAAAACGGATATTTATTTTGAAGACAGATTTACCGTTTTTCCCATGTGCGCGTTTGCCTTCAATTCCGCGGTATCCGATGAAACAAAAAAGAAAATCGTAAGCCTGTGCGCGCAGGACGACGGCGCGGACAACATTGCCGGAGACCCGAAAGATATTCCCGAATTCGGATATTATGTGCTTCACGGAACGTTGAATTTCACAAAAGTCACCGCAGGCTTTGCCGAATCGGTCGCCCTGCTGCTTCGCAGCACCGGATCCGAACTGTTTACATGCAGCCATCCCATGACGGTGACTAAATTAAAAAACGGGCGCTGCCGCCTGTATATTTTCAATCCCGAAGTATTCACTTACGCAAAAGCCGTCGTATCCTGTGCTAAACCCCTGCGCGGCGTTGAAATATTAAGCAAATATCCCCTGCTGCCGGTCAAGTATCTGGATTCGGCTGACGGAACCGTATCTTATTTATCTTCCGAGTCGGACGGCACGCAGCGCCGGTTCAAAACACGGGTCGCGCCCGGCGGGGCTGTCATCCTGGAAGCGGAAATTTAAGTTTTACTTTAACCATTTATGAAGGGGGACTGCGGTCATGAAAAAGCGGATTTGTTTTATATTCTGTATTTTGTTATGCAGCGCACTCACCGTAACGGCTGTGTCCTGCGCGGAGACCGGTCCCGGAGAGGAAAACGCATTGCCGGATTCAGCCGGACAGACAGAAGCGGTCACCGAATTTGACAATGAACTGCCGGAAACGGATCTGAACGGATTTGAAATCCATTTCATCGGCAAGGGTGCGTCCTTTGCGAATTTCGAGGTTTATGATGTTTATGTGGAAAGCGAAACGGGGGACCTGTTCAACGACGCGCTGTATGCGCGGAACAAGCGCCTGGAGGAAAAGTATAATTTTAAAATTATTTTTACGGCTTATGAGGGTACCGTTTACGGCGGTTCCCGTCCCTCCGAAGAAGTGCGGAAGATGGTGCAGGCAGGTGACACAACCTATGATATCATATACGACGGTCTGGAAAGTCTCGTGACCCTGGCTCAGGAAAATATGATATACGATCTGCAAAAATTCCCTCATATAAATTATGCACAGCCCTGGTGGGATGAGGATTTCAACGCGCAGATATCCATCTGCGGCAAACTGTATTTTACATACGGCTCCCATATGTTCGGTCCGTATGACGGATTATACTGCGTGCTCTATAACAAGAAGCTGGCCGGGGATTATAATCTCGGAAATCTGTATGACCTGGTCAATGCGGGGAACTGGACGCTGGACAAGCTGGCTTCCCTGATGAAAGGCCTGGCTGCCGACCTGGACGGTGACGGCAAAATCGGATTCGACGACCTTCTGCCCTACTGCACGGAAGGATACAACGCGTATACGTTCTATATCGGAGCCGGGGGCAGGATCGCGGAAAAAGATGCGGATGACGTTCCCTATCTGACGGCGGGGACCGAAAAGTCCGTTTCCGTGATCGGCGAAGTCATGAAGGTCATGCAGGACGAGAACATATCGGTCGCGGAAAAATACGGCGCCGAAAGAGGCTGGGATACCTACGTCGAACACTATCTCAACGGCTTCATCGAAAACCGTTATGTCTTCCGCGAAGGCGCCCTGATGGAAATCGACGACTTGCGCGGAATGGACGCCGATTTCGGCATCCTGCCCTCCCCGAAATTCAATGCGGAACAGGACCGGTATTACCACATCTTCAGCGTATGGAACGCCGCGATGATGTCCGTCCCGGTCAATGCAAAAAACACGGACTCGACGGGATTCATTCTTGAGGCGATGGCTGCCGAATCCTGGCATTCCGTCCTCCCCGAATACATCGAGCGCCACCTGGTCACCAAATATACCCGCGACGACGAATCCGAAGCGGTCATCCGCACCGTCATCGGCTCCATGACCATGGACCTCGGCGGCGTCTTCAACTGGGGCGGTCTGATGAATGCCATGCTCATCAGCCACGCCATAAACGGCACGGATACATACGCCTCCTCCTACGAAAAGGCGGAAAAAGCCGCCCTTGCAGATCTTGAAAAAACCATAGATATTTTCAAAGCAGCCGGATAAATGACATCATTTTTCAACTCCGGTTCGATTGCCCCGTACTGTCCGCAGGTTCCGTGTTACGGCACGGTATCCGCGTATTTCATCCTTTCCATAATCCAGCCGTCAAAGAAGTCCTCTGTTTCCCGTCTTTTGCCATACAGTGCACAGTCGTTCAGAAACTCGCCGAGGTATAGGAAAAACATATGGTAACAGTAAAAAGCGAGACGTTCCGGGCGTAATTCATAAGAGATATTGTTTCGTTTCAGAGCGTCGCCGAAGGCCTTTAATGCCCTGTCGCTGCAGCACATGAACCAGGCGTCGCGTTCAGGGGGAGCATACATAACTTCATCCCAGTCAATGATGTGATAATTGCCGCCGGCAACGAGCAGATTTCCTCCCGCATCCCCGTGTGTGATGTAAAAATGCGAATTGTCCTGCCGGCAGATGTCCGAAAAATAGGACAGCCGCGCGGCGTAACGCGTCAGAGTTTCCCGGTATTGCTCAAAAACCGCAGGAACGGCGCTGTGTTCTTTACCCGTCGGTTCCTCTTTAAGCTGCTCCAGCCGAGTGAACAAGTATGCTGCCCTCTCGTCTGAAAAATCCGCGGAAGGAATCTCAAATCCCTGTTTTGTTAACGGGTATATTCTGCTCAGCATGTTATATTCCGGGATTTTTGTTTCTTCGGTTTCAATGTTTTCGCCGTCAATCCAGACAAAAACGCCGAGGACCGCCGAATTGAAGACGGAAGACAAATCGCCTGTTTTTGATTTGATGATCCTGCCGACAAAATCGATTCTGTTATCGCACAGATATTCCACGACCTTCAGACTGTTGCGGTATTTTATTCGGTGAATGGGAGAATGATCCAATTTGAGGAAAAAGCTGCCGTTTTCCGCGTCCATGCGCCATGTTTCGCCGTAATAGCCGCGCTTCGCGGGGACGACAGATATGGCCGCGATCCCGTATTCCTCAAAAATAAAATCCTTCAGGCGGGCAATGTATTGTTTGTCCCGTTCGGTTTGGTTTGTCATAAATTTTCTTTCCTGTATGGACAAGCATTCGTTCCATACTCCTCAAAAACTCCTGCCGGTTTACGGCGCCGCGTACTTCTCCCTGACAAACGATTTTAAGAAAGTTTCCGGCATTTGCGTCATCGGAAATCTTCAGCCGCATTTCGCGGTCATGATCCTTCGTTTCGTTGACCGGGTACGGGGCTTTGGATCCGTCATGGCGCAAATCCCGGCGTGATTTTTCGCAGGTCATGGTCCGCATGAAATGAGTACAGGATTTATTTCCTCTTTTTTGCCTGTTTCAACGTCAGCAAATCCAGTTCCTCAAGCAGAGCGGGACGGCGCGGATACTTTGCTTTCAGCTCGCGAATAACGCTTTCGGCTTCGGCGGTTCCGCCGAACCCGGAAAGCTTCCGGATCAAGCCGCAGACTTTTTTGTATTTGATACGGTTGTCCGCTTCGGCGGTCTGTTTTCGGATTTCGTCAAGGCATAAGCTATAGGTCTCTTTCGGAAATTCCGCGGCCGTCTGCTTGCTGTAATCGAACACAGCCGACGGGTGGACACGCAGCACGGCGAGCAATCTGCGCGTTTCGCCTTCTTCGGAAAGGATGTCCAGAAACAAGCGGTACGGCAGATTTTCACCGAGACGTTCCCGGAGCAAAGGATATTCCGCTTCCCACAAACCTTTTTCGGCAAGCAGGTTCTTGAGTATGCCGTAATACTTCGCATCGTGTTTGTTGACCAGCAAATCTTCGGCAAGGTCAGCCTGCCTGTTCTTGTCCTCCGTTTTCAGGTATACTTCAAAAAGCAGGTCATACCATTCCCGTGTCCGATAGTAATCAGTGTCCGCAGAACGGATCCTGTCAAGGCATAACTTTTCGGCACGGGCATGATCGCCTTTGCCGATGCTGTTCCGGATTGCGATACGCCGGACCCCGTCGTAGATGAGGTTGTCATTGATAAACCGGTCGGCATTTTCCGCACCGTCAACGGCCGTGATTGCGGCGAGGCGGACAAGGCAGTCACTCTCACGGTAACGGGCAGACGGAATTTCCCGGGATGGTTTTGCGTTCAATCCGTCAAGAAAGGCATACAGTTTGCCGACATTCTTTGCCGTTGCAAGCCGCGCGGTGATCGCGAGCATGTCATAAACGAACTCGTCCCACTTGTCGAAGGCCTTGTTCCGGCTGTCTTTGACGGATTGCAGGAAGATAAATTCCGCTTCGGCGGAACCGTATTCCACTCCGGAGCAGACTTTTTCCAGAACATCCTCCACATAACCCCGGGTTTCGGTAATACCGCCCGCGCTGTCATCCGCCGAAAGAGCAAGCTTAGCCAGATTTATAAGAATAAGAACGGCTACGGAATAAGCGTAGGCGAAATCGCCGTGCTGCGCGGCTTTTCCCGTTTCTTCCAGTATGGATATGAATTCATCGCATACGTAAATACAGCCGTTATAATCAATATAACCTTTATTCGTCCCGTTTCTTTTCGCTGCGGCAATCCTCTTACGGACAGAAGAAACCGCTGTTTTAAATTGTTCGGATTCCGGTGTCATAGATAACCTCACTTAAATAAATTAAATTTTCGTATTCATCTGTCATATTTAGTATATTATATTATAGAAACATGAATGAATAAAGAACAGCCTGTTGAATACGCGAATTTATTCAAAAGAAACCGTAAATCGCTTCCGATGCGACTGACGGTTTCTTTTGATTTTATCATTCCGCGTCCGCTAAAAGTTCATCCAGTTTCGCGCGGATGGATTCCTCTTTTGCCGCGAAGTTTGAAACGAGCGAACCCGATTCGATACTTCTGTCGATTACATCGTAAAACGCGACGGACGGGAACGCGTAGGTCAGCTCATACATCAGCGAATTCTTGATGATGTCCATCATCGCAGCCGATTCTTCATCGCGCGTTGTTTTGTTTTTCAGCGTTATCTCGTAATAGGCGTTCATGACGGTTGAAGATGACAGATATGCCCAGTCCTCGACGATGATCCCGGTGCGTTCGGGATCGGGATTTGTCACCGGTATGCACATGACGGCAAAATTGGGGTCCGTCATCGTCAGATAGAAGGACTGTGACGAATCGTATTTCGGATTGGGAACGATACCGAAGTCGTGCTCCATTGTGCGGAGCGATTCCTCAATGACGTATGCGCCGTCCTGCAGGAACAAAAAGTGATCTTCTGTAAACAAAGCGCCTTGGGCATAAGCGAACACATGATCATAACCGGTACTGTCCGCCGTCCTGTCGATGTCGCTGTAGCTCAGGGTGACATCTTTATCGAGCAGAAAATCGCGGAGCTTATCAAACGCCGTAACCGTAAAGTCGCTCATAAACGAAAGCTCGAGTTTTCCTTCGGCGTTGTTCGAGGTCAGGCGAACACCGAATCCGTGCAGGAAAAAGCGGAGGTTGCAGCCTTCGGTCAGCATGCCGTACCGGTCATTGTGGTCCATTTTGGAATCTCCGTTCAGGTCTTCCGAAACGCTTTTCACCATGGAGATATAGTGATCGATGGTCCATTCGTTGCTGTTTACAAGTTCATACGGGTTGGATAAATTGTATTGCCCGATCAGATATTTATTAAAAATATAAAACGGGCGCCGGAAAGCATACTCGGGCTGATGTCGTTTACGGCCATATAGGTGATGCCGCGGACGGACAGCTGTTCAGCGGCGTTCTGGTCCCAGTATGGTTTTGTGAAATCAAAATAGGGCACATCGGCAAGATTGATGAGATAATTCTGCAGCGCAAGCGAAGTGCAGGCATCCATACACATCCAGACAAGGTCCAGGTTTTCTCCCGCCATAATTGTTTTTTTGCTGTCTGCGGGTGTGTTTTCACTTGCGGTCAATTCCAATGTAATGCCGTATTTATCCTCGATGTCTGTGTTTCTATTATAAATCGCATCATTGATTACTTCGCCGTCAATTTCTGCTGCTGCAAGATAATTCTCTCCGTAAGTAACTCCCGGGGCTGAATACAGAATTTTCAGGCTTTCGCCGTCATAGGTCACGGCGGGCAGGTCCGGTTTGACGGCATCGGTTTCCACTTCGGTCACCGTTTCCGCCGCTGACGTATCGGCTGATAACGGCTGCCCTTTGTCCGCGCAGGAAGCAAAAAATGCGAGTAATAATAATGCTGTCAGAAAAACCGCAGGAAATTTTAAATTTTTCATGATATCATCCCGTCTTTTATTTTTTCCGGATAACGTTATTGCTATACTTACAAAACATAATGATGATCCTGTAATATATTATAGCGCGAAGGTCAGATGACTGCAGCCGTTTTATTATGACCGGTTGGTTATTCTCCGATTTTTAACAGATCCTCAACCAGTTTATCAAGCTTTTTCTGTATACCGGCTTCTTTTTTGGCATAGG
>CAZVPD010000055.1:15912-20961 GCA_964628455.1 uncultured Lachnospiraceae bacterium | reverse complement strand
CTCATACATATTCTGACCGGCATACTGTGTATCAAGGGATTTCGGGATCCCCACGACATCGGGCATCAGGGTCGCGCCGGAAGTCGTGAAGAATACCGTCGTGTAAAAATTATCCGTCCACTGCCACGAGAATGTAAACAGGAATATCGTGATCATCATCGGCACGGAAAGAGGAATAATAATCGTCATGAATGTTCTGAACACACCGGAGCCGTCGATATAAGCCGATTCTTCGAGTTCATCGGGTACTCCGCGGAAAAACTGCCGCATCATAAAGACATAAAGCCCGTTTTTAAACGCAAGTCCGCCGAGAGAGAGGATAATCAGAGGCCAGTATGTGTTGTTGAAGTTGATCGATGTGAAGCCTATGACTTTAAACCGTTCGAATACTCCGCCTCCGAGCAAATTGAAGATACCGAAAATATCGAAATATCTGAATTTCATGAACAGGGAAAGCTGGAGTGTTTCGTGGGGGACGACCATTGTAAAGATAATCAGGAAGAACAGGATCTTGTTGCCTTTGAATTTAAATTTGGCGAACCCGTAACCGATCAGGCAGCATATGAACGTCTGAATGACCGCACACGCAAGGGAAAGCGTAAGCGTGTTGAACAGCGCTTCAAAGTATTTAAGATCGGTTATGATCGCCTTATAAGTATCCAGCGTAGGATAACGCGGGATCAGTTTGACGGTGACATCCACAAAATCTTCAGGGCTCATGAACGAGGATGCGATCTTTGCGAAAAACGGCTGAATGATAACATAGGATATACCGAGAAGCAGGAGGAATCTGAATAAACCCCATACGACATTCTGCAGGAAGTTCAGGGACAGAAATTTAATCTTAAACCTTGTCCATTTGTCCGTGCGGTCGAATTCGATTCTGATTTTGTTTTTGGTTTCCTTCATGATTTTCGGGGTTTCGGGAGCATATTGTGCATTCATGTATCGTTTCCTCCTTAATCGCGTCTCTGATAGAAGACATACGCCGATAACAGAGCTGAAACAGCCGCTATAACGAATACGACTATCAGGAAATACATCCATGACATCGCAGAACTGAGAACATTTCCGCCCGGTTCGTTGTATATGTTTTCTATATAACGCATGACCGAATTAGAAGAAGCGGTAAATGAGTCTATCACCGTATAAATCGTACAGACAAGAATCATCGGACTCACCATGGGGATGGTTATTTTCCAGAATGTCTCCCATGCGGAAGAACCGTCGATCGAACAGGATTCGTAAATAGCGGGAGAAATGGACTGCAGGGCGGCGAGGAAGATCAGCATCTGCACGCCGGAACGGTTGATGATATCGAATATATTGTTGACCGCGCCGGTGACATAGGTCACGAGTTCCGTACCGACCGCCATATTACGGAAGAGCCATCCGATGTCGGCCAGGGAAACGATCTGCGTGGTCGTATTCGTCACTTCACCGGTATCGATGCCTCGGGAGGTGTCACCCATGTAGGAAAGAAGCGTGTTGCCGATATCGATATCGCTGATAAGACCGGTGGCGAGGATAACCGGGACGAAGAATATCGCACGGAAAGCCGCACGGCCGACCATCTTCTGATTGAGAAGTACTGCGATAAAAAGGGCAAAGATAACGATTGCGGGTATATCGAAGATCAGCTGCTGAACCCCCGCGGTCAGCGTACGGACATAACTGGGATCGACGAATATGGCTTCCTGATAGTTGGCGAACCCGACCCAGTTCAGTTTATAACCACCGCCCTGAAGGATCTTGATCTCATTGAAGCTGTACTTTATCGAATCATAAACAACCGGTAAATAGATGAGTACCAGTCCGATGATAAACGGAAGCACAAATATCCAGCCGGCGCGCGCTTTGCGTCTGTCCAAAGAAGCGGATTTACGAATCTTTTTGGGTGCAGCTCTTTTCGCTGTAGAAACGTTGTTCATTTTTTTACACCTCTCTGTTCATCTAATCTACTATCTTCAGATAGCCGATAGCGGGAATTTCGTATCCTTCGGCTGTAACGACAAAACTGTTGTAATTGAGTATAAATGCCGTTCCGTCTTCATACGTGACGCGTACAATAGAACCGTTGTCAATCGTATATTTCGTATAAACGTATTCTTCCTCTTCTTCTGCAGCTTCCTCCTCTTCGGCTTCGGGTTCCTCTTCAGCAGGTTCCTCTTCGATCGTTTCACCGCTCAGAGAGGCAAGATAAGCTTCACGGGCTTTCTGCAGGGCTTCTTTTTCCGCTTTGAGGGCTTCGGCTTCCGCTTCGGCTTCCGCTTCGGCTTCCGCTTCGGCGGCATCTTCCGCAAGTTCGCGTTCCGTGGGTATGCGTTCGCCGATCAGGAATTCGTGGTTTTCGATCCTGGTTGTCTGAAGTGTTCCCAAAGCGTCGTTGATCTGTTTATAGCGGCTGACAAGGTCGTCGAACCAAATATCATAAGAAACGGAGTAGTATTTGGAAAGATGCCAGTCATCCTTGAGTTCCGCGATATTCTGATAGGAAAGGGTGAAATACGGAGCCGCACCGTTTTCGATGATCTTCATAATTTCATAGTTGATATCACCGGCCATATTGGTGGGTGAGCCGGCGAAGTTGACGTATCCGTGAAGCACCATGCCGAGGAACGGAACCATTTCGGAGGCATATGTGTGATGGCTGCTGTCAATGGAGGTGTTGAGTATATGCGACGCGTATTTCAGCGTGTAGGCATTACCGCCGTCCACCATAATGTTGGGGCAGTCTTCAATCATATCGTCAAACACGCCGAGGACGAAATCTTTGGCATCTTCGCGGTTATACGGGTCTTTTTTGTCGAAGTCGGAGTTAAGGTCCGTTCCGAGCGTGGAAACGGAAATACCGTTCAGTCCGAGTTCGGCCATCTCATCCGAGAATTTATTATAGAACTTGCTGAGGACCGACGGGGAGATCGCAAGGAGTCCTGTCCTTCTCAGACTCTGCGTGGCAGAATCATATTCCCTTTTGCGCGTATAGCGGTTGTCAATGGTCTTTACCGCATCTGTGCGCGTAGAGAAACCGTCGAATAATTTCTGCCTGTCGGCATACAGGAAATCGAAATCGGGGAACACACCGAATCCGTTTGCTGCGGCCAGTTCGAGGAAATCCTTATAGCCGTTATCGCCGCCGAGTTTTTTCTCGAATTTGACGTTGTACGGAACCGTCTGTTCCATTCCGCCGTTTGTAAAGCCTCTGAGTCTGAAGTTTATGTTGGATATCCCGGCTTCGGAAAGCTCGTTGTACATCGTCGTGAGATTCTCGAATGTCGTCAGGGGAGTCTTCACGATGACGGGGATGCTCATGACCGTATCGAGAACGTCCATAACGCCGAATGATTCGATATACAGCGGGACGTCTTTTTTCACTTCGGCGTCCGTAAGGCGGGTCAGTATGCCTTTTTCCTCAAGATAATCGCGGTATACCTTAGCCATGCCGACGTAGCTGCATTCGTAGTAATCGCTGATGTTGTTTTCTTCCGCAACATTCTTATCGGTCAGCATGATGAAGCGGATCAGATAACTGCCCGTGTATTTGCGTTTGGATACGACGGTCCATTCGGCATTGGCGCCGACGGAAATCGATTCGGCCAGATTATACGAGTCCTTCGGGCGGGGGTAGAATGTCGTATAGACCGAATTGTATCTGTGAAGGATAAAAGCTCCGTGGTTGGTCGTGATCTTGGCGAGTGCGTCGCCTTCCTCGATGATCGCAAGGTATCCGCGGTCCTGCTCCACGTCTTCCTTGAGCGTCGTCGTCTTTACGGTGGGTTCGATCACATCGCCGTAATCGTCCGTATAGCCCGGTACTTCCTCTTCAATCGTGGTGGTAACGGTCGCCTTGTAATTTTCAACGACGCCGTATACCGGAAGCCTCAGTGTTTCCATATGGTTTGACGTAAGCTTATGATAGGCAAAATCCATGCCGTACAGTTCGCCTGTGATGGTACGAGTATTCTGAATGTCTTCAAACCGGACAAGCGTTCCGCTTCCGTCGGGATAGAATGTATATCCGGTGTAATCCGATGAACCGGCGCCCATAAACGGAAGGACCATGATGTATGTCAGCGAATAGTTGCCTTCGTCGAACCGGATTCCGTTTGCGGGAAGCCGTACCGTAAGTCCGCCTTCATCGAGATAATATTCGAGAGAAAGCTTGAACAGCGCGGGATGCTGGTCGGCCCCCTGATAATCCGTCTGGTTGTGATCTTCCTGAAGTGTTTCATAGGTATAATGCGGGCAGTATGTTTTGATAAAGCTTTCGATCAGGTTCAGCTCACGTTCGGATGCATAGGGGTCAAACACATAAACCGCCATCTCATTTGTGATCGGGAAGGTTGCCTGCAGCTCTTTGACCGCACGTTCCGTCAGTTCGGGGTCGTTCGGATCCTTTAATGTATAGAACGCGGTGATTTTCTTATAAGCGGTCGGATCGTCGATGTAAGCCAGGATGAGTTCCTCAAACCGCTCTTTGTTAATCAGCCTCGGAACGAGTTTACGGGTTTCTTCACGCCCCAGCGTATATTCGACGCGGATCCCGTTCTTGACGTTCTTCTGCACGATCTGATCTCTCGCTGCGGCTTCCGTATAGCTGTAGAAGTTCACTTCCTTGTCGTTATCCGTATATTTGATAATGACCTGAGAGAGGAGCATCGCTTTTGTATCCTCCGAAGAAGAAAGCCCGTCGGGGAAAGCCTTGGGAATGTCATAAGGATTGGTGAACATGATCTGCCCTGTTGCTTTCTCGCGGTATGCCACTTCACCCGTGTTTTTTTCATAGTAAAGTTCATATCCGAAAGCATCGAGCTTCAGTTCCATTGTTGCCAGCTTATCTTCCGGTGTATCGAAAATCTCCGTCATATAATCGATGACGACTTCTTCTTCCTCCTCCTCCGCAGCGGCTGCGAAAACGGGAAGCACAGAGAGATTTCCTACAGCGCCGAAGACCATGATAAACGTCAGCAACGCAGAAATAAATCTAAATTTCTTCATTTCATTAATTTCTCCTTACCAGTTTACTTTCATTGTATGGTATACAATCTG
>CAZVPD010000055.1:8069-15812 GCA_964628455.1 uncultured Lachnospiraceae bacterium | reverse complement strand
ATAATAAACATCGGCAGGGGGAGGATCGAATATCCGACTGCTATAAAAATGTCTTTAAAGCTGCCCTCGCCTTCCATCAGCGTCGTAAGGCACCAGTTTGCGGTAACCCACAGAAGCAGAGGAACCATGATCGAGATAATCTGGATAAACACGCTCGAGAAACCGCCGCGGGGATTGTAAATATACGAGCGTCCGATCGCCTGGTACGTAAATGCAATAACGGTAAGGAGTATGAAGAAGAATGCCGCGCGGACCGAACCGCGTTTTTCGTGCTTTAGATCCCAGAAACCGTCGAACGGGTGGAATATCAGATGAAAACCGTACAGCAATTCCTGTTTGAAAGTCCTCTTGGACGTAAGAAGAGCCGTCTTTTTGTTCACTTTATTCGCGTATCCGAAGAACTTCGCGATCAGCCAGCCGAGCGCCACCACGACGACCGGGATAACAAGAACGTATTTGGATACCCAGTCCTGTCTCCACATCTTGAATGAGTTGGAATAATTGGCGGTGTCATACGCATATTTGAAATACTGCATCGCGCCTTCCCAGTCGCCCGACCGGTACATCGCCTTTCCGATGCCCACATAAGCGGTGTCGAAATTGCTGTTGCGCTGCAGGATCGCTTTCCAGTCGTTGACCGCAAGGTCGTAATTTCTCTCGTTGTTGTTTTTCAGCGCGTTGACCAGTATGTCGCCGTATTCCGTGCGGTTGTAGACTGTAATGCTGTCATCCGTCTTATCCAACAGCAGCAGCTTATCGCCCTGGTATGCGATTCCTTCGATCGACTGAAGATTGCCCAGCTGCATTCCCTTGTCGCCGAACGCAAAAAGCAGGTTTCCGTTGTCGTCATATGTGTAGACTCTCTGCCTTTTTTCATCGATGATCGACCATGTTTTTTCGGGTCCGACAGCGGCGTCGATGATCTTGGAGGCGCCGAGTATGGCGTCCGCTTCATAGGAAAAGCTTCTGATGGAAACTTCACCGCCCGGACCGAAAAATCCGTTGCGCGCCATGATGTCGTTGCCTGCGGTATTGAGTTTTTTAACGGGCGCAAAACCGCCGTCTTTCGAATAGATGGCAAACTGCTGCGATCCTTCATCGATCGACGATGTAGTGACGAATATAAATCCTTCGTCATCGATCGTTATGTTGTTGAACTCCGTCGACACATACTGTGTGGACTGGGCGCGCTGTTCGGCCGTCTGAAAATTTCTCCAGAGGATATCCAGCGGGTTTGCCGTCACTTTCTGGGCGCCGATGAAGGACTGGAAGATACCTTCGTTGTCAAGGACGATGACGCCCATATACGTGGTGGACGAAACGACGTAGATACGTTCGGACTTGTCCACCGCGAGGGCGATCGGTTTGTAAATGGACCCTTCCGGGAAAACATCGGCTTCCGGTTCCTTGAGAACCTTAAGGAAATTCCCTTCCCGGTCGAAGATCACGATGCGGTTGTTGTCGGTATCGGCGACGAATATTTTCGTTTCCGTGACATACAGCCCGTTCGGAGCCGTAAGCGAGTCGGGAATCCCCTCATCGTTTGTAAATGTCGAAATCGAGAACTTATAATAAAAATATTCGCTTAAAACGACAATGCGGTTGTTGGTCGCGTCCGCTATATAGACGTTCATGTCATCGTCGACGAAAATATCCTTGGGGTCATCGATGGCAACTTCAAGTCCCATCGCAGCGGAGTTTACGGTTTTTTCCGGTGTATAGGCATGGGGGGAAGCCATCGTGAACTGGTCGATGGAATAGGTATAGGTTTCATACGAAGCCGCAAATACCGAAAGGCTGCCTAAAAGCAGGAACAGGGCCATCGCGAGCGCGGAAATTCTGACTGTTTGTTTCATTTACGCACCTCTCCTAATCTTTCATTCCCGAAGAGGCCATGGTCTCGACGATCTGGCTCTGGGTAATTATGAACATAATAATCGGCACGCTCATCATAAGCACGATGGAAGCGGAACCCGCTCCCGGAGACACCTGGATGACTCTCTGTATCGCCGTGTTAAAGGTCTTGAGCTGTTCGCCCCAGACATATCCGGAACCGCCCGAGTTCCATACGCCCTGGAACGTGGTGATCACCAGCGTAAGCCAGGCAGGCTTGACCAGCGGCATGACGATCCTCAGATAGATGAAGAATTCCGTCGCGCCGTCTATGCGCGCCGCTTCGATCATCTCATCCGAAACATTGGAGTCGATAAAATTCTTCATCAGGTAAAGGCCGAGTGTCGAGGCCCAGACAGGCACGATCGATATCGTATAGGTGTTCAGCCACCCCAGCTGCACATAAATGATGAAGTTGGTCAGACCGGAAACAGTCGAGCTGATCATCAGCGAATAAACGATCAGGGTCATGACTATTTTATAACCGGGGAATCTGATCTTGGATATGGAATACGCGGACATGGAGCCGAAAACCAGGCATCCGAGCGTCGCCGCCACCGAAATGAAGATCGTGTTGAATATATATCTCGATACGGGAACCCACGTGGCATTGATATTGGTGAAAAGGTCCATGAAGTTCTTCAGCGTGGGCTTGAGGACATAGAATCGCGGGGGGGTCATATTCATCTCACCGAGCGGCTTCAGTGAATTCACAATCAGATACCACATCGGGAGGAACATGAAAATCCCCATAAGAATGAGAATAAAAGTAATTCCGCTGTCACCGGCGACAGAACGGTTAAGAACGACGGCATGCTTTCTGATGCGCAGCTTTTTCATAATTATTGTCCCACCTTTGCCAGCATTTTCTGAATGAGGATGTTAGCACCAAACATAATAAGGAACAGCGCCACCGATATGGCCGACGCATATCCGAATTCGAAACGGGTCGTCATATATTCCGTCAGGTGATGCGTCATTGTCCAGGCAACATAGTCGACCGAAGGCATACCGGCGAGTGCGGTAACGATCCCTCCGAAACCGAACGATGCGGTGATCGCAAGTACGGCGCCGAACATAAGCATCGACTTCATGGAAGGAAGGGTGATAAACCAGAGTTCCTGCCAGCGGTTTTTTATGCCGTCAACCGCTCCGGCTTCGTAAAGATGGCGGTCGATACCCTGAAGCCCTGCGATAAACGCAAGGAACGCGGTACCGAGGCTGGTCCAGAGAGCGACCATGATGCACAGTCCGACGACATAATCCGCGTTCTGAAACCAGACGATCGGAACGGAGATGATGCCCAGCTTGAGCAGCCAGCCGTTTACGTAACCGTAGATATCTCCCTGGAATATAATGCCCCAGACGAGATATACGGCTCCCGAAATGGAAGGCGCATAGAATATGACCGTTACGAACGCCCTCATCTTCGGTGAAAGCTCATTGATGAACCAGGCGAGCATAAACGAAATGATATACGAAGTGGGTCCCGTCGTGATCGCGAAGATCATGGTGTTTTTAAAAGCGACCATGAACAAGTCATCGTCGAGGAACAGGCGGATGTAGTTGTCCATGAAAATAAACTTCGGCCACTCCAGCATATTGAACGATGTCAGACTGAGAAGCAATGACAACGCAACCGGTATGATGGTGAAAACCGCGAACATGAGGAAAAACGGAGCAATCATGAGGTATCCGATGCGGGTACGTTTCATTTCATGCCATGTCCATTCCCATTTGGTCATGTCCTTTTTTGTCTTGTACTCTTTAACCTTCGGGGTTCCTTTGACAGCCGTATTGTCTGGCATATGAAAATCCTCTCCTTCAAAGTAATTATGCAGTATATTTCAAGTGCAGAAGCCGGAGCTTTCCGTTCTCCGCTGTAAAGCTCCGCTTCATACACCGCTATAAATGATTCGTATTATTGGGTCTGTTCGGTAACCTGGTCTTTATACGAACCCGCATACGAGATATCATACGCTTCCATTTCGAATTCCACGCGTTTCCGTGAAATTTCCTTGTTGATATCGAGTATCCGGTCGAGCATCGCACTTGAAGGGTCCGCGTGGTTGTTATAGACATCCAGGAACGCGTTGTTGACGTAAACGCCTACGATATATCCGCCCGGATATTCCGGTATCGCTTCCAGCTGATCGACCTGCGTCGTGATCGCTTCGTATTCGAATGAAGTCCACGGCTGGTCGAGAAGAGCGCCGACATTCGCGGTATTGACTTTGGTGGTCGGTGCCGACACGGCTATCGTCTCGTTGATCAGGCGTTTCTGGGTTTCCTCGGATACATACCATTTGAGGTACTTCCAGCTGGTTTCGGGATTGGCGGCACCGCGCGGGATAATGATGGAGGAAACGGTCGTCACCGATGTGCAGTCTATGGTTCCGTCTTCCTGAGGAGTGCCGAGAAGCGGAGCCATCTCCCATAATCCGCGGAGTTCCGGGAATCCCATCAGCTGATTGTACATCGTAATTCCATCACCCAGGATCAAAGGAATCTCGCCCGTTCTGAAACGGGAAACGTCCCAGACCACGGGGCAGGAATATTTGGTGAAGAAACCGGTAAGCGATTCGAAGGCCGAAAGAGCTTCGTTGGAATCCAGGTTTACCCTCATGCCGTCATCCGCGTAAAGCGTCGTCCCGTTCTGATACAGGAATATATTGACTCCCGCAAGGGTTCCGACGTTATTTGTAGTGCCTGCCGCGGCGGCGGTGACCGGCATGCCTATCTGAAGGTGTTTGTTCTGGATAACCGGAAGCATGTCATATAAGTCGTTCCATGTCTTCGGAATATCGAGTCCCAGTTCCGCAAGAACATCCAGACGGTAGAAAGCCATATTAAACGCCATATTCGTCGGCAGGCCGTATGTATCGCCGTACAGCGTAAGAGGCGTCAGTGCAGCCGGGGTAAACCAGGACTGAACCTCCTCATAGCCTTCGAATTCATTCAGTTTTTCGACAGCCGTCCTGAGCCCCCATGTGATGGTATCCACGGAGGACATGAATGAGATGTCGGGACCGATGCCGGCGATGATCGCTTCGGTCAGACCGGCCGCGATGACTTTGATCGTTACGCTCACATTGGTTTCGGGAGTGAAATACGAGTCGATGATCCGGCGCAAAATCAACGACGTTTCGCGGTCCGAAGTCGCCCACATGGTAAGCGTGTCTTCGTATGCGACGTCACCGGCTGTGCGGAATCCTATCGTAACGTAATCCATAAAGAAAGAGGAGACAAAGGCTTTCATTTCAAACCAGGCGGCTTCAAAGAAGTTTGCGACCGCTTTCGGAGGTTTGGTTTCCGGAGACTGAACGGTAAAATAGTCGATCTTCAGAGGCTGCGCAAGCGCCGCATACAGCCAGTTGGAAAGGTTGACCGTATAGTTCTTAAAGTTGGTGAAGTTGGGAGCGATCTCGTATTCGTCCTCCGCCATCGTCTTGAAGAGCAGGGCGTACATTTCGAGCGCGGCAACCTGGTCACCGAGTTCGCCTGTAATGGCGACGATCTCGTCGCTGATCCGGTAAAGGTCGCGTGCGCTTCTGGCAAGCGTTTCCACCGCATCGGGAACGATTCTTTCAAAACCGTAGTCACGGTAAGCGTCGGGAGAAGGGCCCGTGATCATCAGGATTTTCTGATACGCTTCGTTCAGTTCGTCTATCATCTGTTCGATCTGATAAACGAAGTGCGTCATCTCGCCGAGAACCACTTCGAATTCAATGACGTTGGTTCCCTCTTCCAGATAGAAAAGGAAATCCGTCTTTCCGTCATTTAAGGGACCCGACTGGAAAGCGGTATCGAAAATAAACCGGCAGTAACTGGCTTCCCGGAACGGAACCTCGCCGTTGATCCTTACACGGCGGGATGTGAACATACCGATCAGCGCATTCTGACGGAAGCGGACGTCGATCTGATACAGACCGGCTTTGGGGACGTCTACATTATACCGTATGTACTGCCCGACGGTACCGTAGTCCATGATGTTGTATTTGATCACCTTGGGATCCTGCGGTTCGGACAGAGCCGAAGTCCTGTCGTTTGCCGGGAACATATTCTGAATGGAAATTTCGGCGGGCTTTTCAGCCTGGATCTTGATCGGTTCGGCATCGGTCACAGCCTGATAACCCGCGGCCTGCCATCCGGCCAGAACTTCCTCGTAAGGGGCTTCTTCTATATAAGGATAAAATTCAATGGAACCGAGGACAATAGGTTCCCTGGCCGCCTCGAAAGTGATGGTATGTTCACCGGCAGTCAGATAAAATTCAAACGGATCAATCGTATAACCGAGCCAGTCACGCAGATAATAATTCTGCCAGCTCGGTTTTTCCTGTCTTACGGGACGGATATCGTTTCCGTTGATATCGATATCAAATCCGTTTTCTTCACTGAGAATATATTCCCAGACACGCGGGAAATAGAAATATCTCGCTTCCGCAAACGGCAGTCTGCCGTCAATGTAAAGCATTCTTTCTATGGTGGTGTTGGTTCCCACTACAGGGTAATAATCGATACGCATGGCATACCTGCCCGTTTCGGGAACCGTGAATGTCCATGTCGTTTTGCCTTGATCCGCCATATACAGCGAATCCCCGGTACGCCCCTCGAAGTTTTTATATATTTCGACCGCGGCATCGGTTTCTTCCGCATTGTACTGTGCGGGGTCGATCACTATGCTTTCCGGTCCGTCGGGAACATCGGCATATTTTTCCGAATACTTCGCATATGAGGTTGCCTCCATAAGAGCCCTGAGTTCTCCGATGGTCCGGGTGTAGCCGAACATCGAGGAATTCTCTTCCGCCGATTCTTCCGTCTCTTCTTCCGCGGGGTCCGCAGCACTGACAAATACCGTTAACGCAGAGAATGATCCGAATAAAATCGCCGTCACAAGGAAAACAGCCAGCATTTTTGTGAGCTTCGATTTTTCCATGAATTTTTTTCCTCCCAGAATATTTTTATGATGGTCACCATAAACGGACACCGCCGGTAAAAAAGACACAGCGTCCGGTTGCCTGTCCGGATGCCCGACAGGCGCCGCAAGATATAAAAAACAAGACATTCCGCCGAACAAAACCCGGTTTTGCAACCCGGAATTCTTCGGCTTCATCTCTCGGTTATTCATTGAAACGCCATGAATGAACGGAATACCGTGATCACACGGCGGTTTTTCGGCCGCTTTTCCGGAGTTTCAACAAAGCGCAAAGTTTTTTCTCAGTACTTTAATACAAAAACAATCACAATGATTCGATTCAGTGCATTTCATATTAACGCGCTGATAATTATTTTAAAACAATCCGCCATGTAATGATATCATAACTATAAATAAATGTCAAGCATTCCGAAAGAATGCTCCGGCCTGCGTTTTCCCGCCGATTCTGCGGAAACCTTCACTTTGTGCGTCCGGCAATACCGTCCGCGCAGAGACCGAACATAAATCCGCGTTATTTTGTACATAATCGTTTCCGAAGGTTATTACATAGTTTTTATATACTATTTCGAGATCATATGTTTTTTATGTTTTTATAGTAAATACAGTTTACCTGCCTGCAATTCGGTTTTCATGTGACACGATACACCCGACCGACCTTGAGTTTTGTGCATATTTACTATATTCGAAGCTTATTTTTCTACATGTTCATAGGATACGCGATAAAATTGTTTTCAATTGATTAATAATTCAGCCGATTGTTCACAGACGGACCGCCTGTCCGCCGCTTTCGGACCCGGAAACGCGGCGTGTGTTTTTTTACAAATCACACAATTATCCGCAAAACGCGTATCCGGTCTTTCGGACCATCCCGGACGGCAGGTTTTTTCGGTTGACATACGGTATCCGCAATGATA
>CAZVPD010000055.1:0-8059 GCA_964628455.1 uncultured Lachnospiraceae bacterium | reverse complement strand
CGCCCGGTATTTTTTGATGACCGTCATGACAAAGGACGTGGATCCGATGAAAAAAAACAGTTTTTACGCGCTGCTCTTCCGTCAGAAATATATCAAGCGCTGGGGCCTGATGCGCAGCGTAACCGAAGAGAACCTCGCAGAACACAGCACCGAAACCGCGATTCTGACCCATGCCCTCGCCTCGATCGGAAACCTTGTTTTCGGAATGCATTATGACGTCGGAAGAGCCGTGGTCCTGGCCCTTTTTCACGACACGCCGGAGGTGATCACAGGCGATCTTCCGACGCCGGTCAAATATTACAACGCCAAGATACGGAACTCCTACGCCGAGATCGAGGAGAACGCGGTGAACCTGCTGCTTTCTAAACTGCCCGCAGAATTAACGGAGGCATACAGACCGCTGTTTGACGGCGGAGAACCCGGACTCATGAAGCTGGTCAAAGCAGCCGATAAACTCTGCGCCTATATCAAATGTGTGGAAGAGGAAAAATGCGGCAACACGGAGTTCCGCCTTGCAAGGATCGCGGTTTCGGAAACGCTGGCTTCCATGGAGTGCGACGAACTGAAATGGTTCTGCGAACACCTTCTGCCTGCTTTCGACAAAACACTGGACGAGATATGAACGTCCGGACCAGTACGGGAAGACGAACCGTCCTGATGAAATTCAGCGGAATAAAATAGAACCGTCTTCAACGGGACATCCGCCGACACCGATGTTCTGACGCACGAAGCCGGCGGATCATCCGGCTGTTCGCCGCCGGAGGGAGCACGGGATCCCTCGAACCGCTGAAACCGGCAAATCTGCGCAGCCCCATGAACGGCGGAACCGCGGATGACATAACCGCAAATCTGCTTTGATCGCTCTTTTCTTCCCTCCGGAGGTTTTTCGGCAGCCGGCTTCTTCTCCGGTCCCTGAACCGCCGCTTATATCGCTTTTATCATTTTATCTCTCAGCCGACGGGATGTGCTTTCGGCCATCCCGCCGGCAGGAAAGGCTTTTCATGAATATTGTTGTTTTGGCCGGCGGACTCAGTCCTGAACGCGACGTTTCGCTGTCCTCGGCCGCTCTCATAGCAAATGCGCTGATCCGCTCGGGGCACCGGGTCGCGATGGCAGACGTCTATTTCGACCTGCCGGACGACGGCGTGCCGGGTTTTTCTTCTGTTCCGGACTTCTCTTACACGATACCCGAAACCGATCCCGACCTTGAGGCACTGCGCAGCGGGAAAAAGGATCCGGACGCCCTGATCGGCAAAAACATACTCCGGCTTTGCGCTTCAGCCGACGTCACGTTTATCGCTCTGCACGGATCCATGGGTGAAAACGGTCAGCTTCAGGCCGTATTCGACACATACGGCATACGATATACCGGTTCGGGTTTTATCGGCTGCCTGCTGGCCATGGATAAAGATATCACCAAGCGCCTTCTCCGCGACGCGGGGATCGAAACGGCTCCCTGGCGGATCTATACCCGCCGGGACTGCAGCGCCGGAACGGTCATCGGCGAGATCGGCATTCCGTGCGTCGTGAAACCCTGCAGCTGCGGGTCGAGCGTGGGCATATCCATCGTAAAAGAAGAGGCGGAACTGGTTTCCGCCCTCGAAGCCGCGTTCAGATACGAAAATACGGTCCTGATCGAGAAAATGATCTGCGGACGTGAATTTTCCGCGGGTATTCTGAACGGTGCGGCGCTTCCGCCCGTTGAGATCATTCCCCTTTCGGGATTCTATGATTACAAAAACAAATATCAGAGCGGCCTGACCAGAGAGATCTGTCCCGCCGACCTTTCGCCGGAGCAGACGGCGTCCCTGCAGAACACCGCGGCTGCCGTCCATTCCGTGCTGCGCCTGGGCAGCTATTCGCGCATTGATTTTATACTCGACCGCGATTCCGGTAATTTTATCTGCCTCGAAGCGAACGCCCTGCCCGGAATGACGCCCGCAAGCCTTCTGCCGCAGGAAGCGGCCGCAGCGGGGATCGGGTATGACGAACTGTGCGAAATCATCGTCCGCGCAGCTTTCCATAAAAATCCGGACCGATAAAAGGGCGGCCGCAGTTTCAGAAATCAAATACGACCCTGCCGTTATCCAGCTTCAGAACAGCGTCAAACGCTGTTCCTTTTTTTGACGTGAAACCGACTATTTTCGAGGTTGCACCCTTTTCAAGCAGCATCCGTACATTCGAAACCGATATGACTCTGCCGCAGATGACGCCGCCGACCGTAAATTTACATCCCGCTTTATATTGACTGCAGCCGTAGCCGTATTTCGTGCGCACCACATCACCGCCGCAAACCGGACATTTACCGACCGTATCGCCGTAAAAACCGTTATCGGTGTCCGTTTCCGGTGTTGTTTCTTTTTTGCGGAAAATCCCGGTTATTTCCAACTGCGCGAGGGCAGTGCTTTCCTGTACCGTCAACTCACCCCGGTATACCTTTTTCAGCGCTTTGCCGAGTTCGGCGGTCTTGTGTTTGTCCATACCGATCTGCATATGCGCCAGCGATTCGACGAGGTAAATGCCGTCCGGCAGAATGGTATAAACATCCTTCTTTAACTGTATGTATCCGCTGCTGCGGGCATGGTCGATGATGCCTGTCCGCGTGGCTTCCGTGCCCAATTCAAGACCTTCGAAAAGAGCTTTATATTCCGCTTCATCACCGGCACCCGTATTTTCGTCCATGCCGTCGTTTTCCGCGGCCACGCTGCCGGCGGTTTTCGGATTTTTTGCCGCTTTTTCTTCCCTGAACGGATTTTTCAGGTAATTGTTCAGAGTTTCTATCGTGTAATGTCCGGGCGGACTGGTTTCCTTTTCGACCGGTTTAAAATCGGCTGTGATTTTATCGCCCTTTTTCAGCTTCGGCAATATTTTATCCTTCGCGGTATAATCGTCGTATTTTGTCCACCCCGGTTCAAGGATGACCGTTCCTTTTAAAGTGAATTCTTCGCCGGCTCCGATCATGATCTCGGTTTTCTCGGCAATACACGGTTCGGCGCAGAAAACCGCCGCGAAACGCCTGAATATCGCGGAATATACCTTCGATTCATCGGGCGTCAGTTTGTTTTTATCGGGGATTTTAAACGTCGGCGTCAGCGCCGAATGCGATTCGATTTTACTGTCGTCAAAAATCGACCTGCTGTTTTTAAATTCCACCGGATAACCGATTTTTGCTATATTCTCAAGAATCTTCCTGATTTTTTCCTGTTCGGCTTCGGCAAGATATTCGGAATCGGTTCGCGGGTAAGTCACATATCCCTCTTCGTATAATTTCTGCAGGACCGCAAGACTGTCCGCCATGGACATTTTATATTTTTTTCCGAGCGCATTCTGCAGTTTCGAAAGCGAAAACAGCTTTCCGGGCGCAAGCGTATCCTTCTTCCGTTTTACCGAAAGAACAACCGCATCCGTTTTATTATACGTATCGCACAGAGCCTGAGCCGCGGCAAGTTCCGTCTTTGAAAATTTCCGTACGCTCCGAAGCTCGATGACTTCGCCGTTTGTCCGCGCGCTGCTGATGACCGCGTAATAGATCTCAGGCACAAAATTTTTTACGGCCGCATCGCGGTCATAGACAGCCCTGACAACCGGGACGATCACACGGCCGACCCTCAGCAAAACACCCGTTTTCAGCGTCGCGTACCGCGTCAGGTTCACCCCGTACAGCCAGTCGATATAGGTCCGCGCATAACCTTCGGCGGCCAGGCCGTCGTATTCGGATTCGCTTTTCATTTCGGACAGCGCTTTGAGAATCGTTTCGGGCGTCTGATCCGGGAGCCATAAACGTCTGAATTCTTTATCCGGACGGGAAAGGCTCCCGAGAGCTTTTTCCATGCAGATGCGAACGATGATCTCGCCTTCGCGGTCGGCGTCGCCGGCGTTTACGACCGTGCGGACATCCTCCCTGAGGCAGCATTCCTTTATGATCTCAAATTGCTTCAGGACGCCCGCATCCGGTTTATTATCCGCGCCGCGCCGCAGTTCGAATCTGAACGGATCGGGGAAACACGGCAGATTGTTCATCGTCCACTTCTTTCCGGCAGCCGCGCCGGGATGCGCTTCGCCGGAGCCGTCGTATGCCTCGACGTCCGCAAGCGAAAAAAGATGTCCGAACACCCACGTCACGATATATCCGCCGCCTTCGTAATAACCGTCATGCTTCGTCATTTTCCCGGCAGCCGAAACGATATTGCGCGCAAGACCCGGTTTTTCCGCGATGATCAGAATCATGGTATCACACCTTTTCTTTTTCCCGGAAACAAGATGTTTCATGGAAACACGCTGTTTCATGGAAACACGCTGTTTCCCGGATATCCGCTGTCATCCATTATAATTTTTTTCACGGCAAAAGTCAACTGCCCGCGGAAAACGCCCCGAAAACCGTTGCCCGGCTGTATTTTCCGATAAAAAAAGCGTGCCGCCGGAGCGGCACACTGATACCGGCAGGTTGTTTTGCCTGAAATTCCAGTTACACTTTCTTTTTTGCGCGCAGAGCGGCGACCACCGAGGAGATGCCGAGTAAAACGGCATACAGAGCGACGTCTCCGGTCTGGGCGGCAGCGGCAGGTGCTTCGGCGGCAGCTTCCGCCGGCGCTTCGGCAGCGGCTTCGGTCTCGGGAGCAGCCGTTTCAACGGGCAGAGCGGCTCCGATGGTGATATAATCGTAGAGTTCGGCGGTCCAGCTGCTTGCGGTCAGCGAACTCTGGGACATCGTGTGCACCTGACCCTCGTCATTGGGGTCGTTGATCTGGAACTGGAAGCCGATCTTCGCGCCCTGCGCGTAGTCGGTCAGCGGAATCTTAAACTCAACGGCATATCCCGTGCCGGTGATGGCGGACGCGTAACCGAACTGGGATCCGACCATGTCGGGACCGTAGTCGGCCTGTCCGGCCTGCGTGTATACGCACGGCCAGTTTGCGGTGTCGATCCTGTATTGTATCGTTGCCGCGTTGTCGTCGGTATTGCCGGGATTGATGAACACCTCGACGCTTTCCGTGTTCCAGGGGCTGCTTGCCTGAAGGTCGGGATCAGGCGGGATCAGGTCGGTCGACTGGACGTCGACGAAAATGCAGAGACTGTTGTCCTTCAAAAGAAGCCAGGCGTCGCCGCGCGTCCCGTAATCGTTGCCGGCGGGATCAAGCAGGCGGTCGAGTTTCATGTAAAGGCCTTTGGCATAGATATCGTCTTTCGCGGCATCAATGGCTATATCGGCTGTCGTCGAAGGAACATCGCCGTAACTGATGCCGGATTCCGATGCGAATATGCCGGTCGTGAGAAGAAGAATGCAAAGTACCATCAGAAAAGAAAGCTTTTTCATCATGACATCTCCTCAAAAATATTTGTTGGCGGACAGTATTTTCCGCAGTCCGCGCAGCCTGCCGGCAGCCGCGCAAACGTGCGGAATATCCTGTCCGGCTGTTCGTATATCCGCTACATATTATACACATGCCATTCCTATTTGTCAAGACTTTTTATCGATTTAACCCTGGTTCGCGATCACGATTTTTTTTGTTAAATAAATGTTGCGTTTATTCTTCATTTATGCTATAATCATCCGAAGAAAAACCATGCCGGTTTTTATTTTCTATTTATTGATTCGGAGGGTTTCACATGTTCAGGGAATTCAAGAAATTCGCATTCAAAGGCAATGTCATCGACCTCGCCGTCGGCGTGATCATCGGAGGAGCGTTCGGCAAGATCGTCACATCCCTGGTCAACGACATCATCATGCCCCTTATCGGCATCCTGCTGGGCGGGATCGATTTCAAAGACCTGAAGATCGTCATCACTCCGGCGAACGGAGACATCGCCGAATCGGCATTCAGGTACGGCGCGTTTATCCAGTCTGTCACCGATTTTCTGATCATCGCCTTCTCGATTTTCCTTTTTATACAGCTTCTTTCAAAAGTAAAGAAGAAGGCGCCCCCGCCTCCTCCTCCCGCTCCCCCGGCTCCGACCAAAGAAGAACTGCTGCTCACGGAGATCCGCGACATACTGAAATCCAAATAAACCGCCCGGCACCGTCGTCATCGGTGCCGGTTCTTTTCCGGTGCTGTCCGTTCCGTTTCTTTAAATCTGCAGGTCCGCAGCGATTTCCGTGATTTTTTGCCCAAAGCGTCCCGACGACAATTCCGACCGTAAAAAAGAAGGAGCCTTTCGCCTTTCGCCTTCCGACGGCATGGCGTCGTTATCATCCGATCTTTTCCGCCGGATCCTTACCGTTTTTATACCCGTACGGCAGGCTGCATTTTTCGTAACATTAAAAAGCACAAAATATACATGCTTATCCGGCTCCTTCTTGACAATAAAAGTCCGCGGCCTTATAATTATTACAGCTGCAGGATAGAACGATAAAAACACGGTCGCCGTCAGAATCACGCGACCCGTGACGGAAACAAAAACAAAAGGAGGCCTTTATGATCGTCAGACAGAACGTTCCGGCGGAAATAACCTTCCGTGCACCGGAATCGCTATCGGATTCCGCAGGCAGTCCGCGTGTGATTTTTACGGCGCCGGACGGCAGCAGAAAAGCCGTTCCGTCGTTTTACGGCGGGAACGGCATATGGAAAGCGCGCTACAGCTCAGCACTCACCGGATGCCATACCTATAAAGCGGGATCCGGGAGCGATGCCGCGCACGGCACCCTCGAAGTTGCCGCGTATGAGGGAGAGAATCCGCTCTACCGGCACGGCGCCGTCTGCCGCAGGAAAGACGACCTGTATCTTTCCCACGGGGACGGCACACCTTTCTTCTGGCTGGGAGATACATGGTGGATGGGACTCACGAAAAGGCTGGATATGAACGGTTTCCGCACACTGACCGCGGACCGTGCGGAAAAAGGTTTTTCCGTCGTGCAGATCGTCGCGGGCCTTTACCCCGACATGCTTCCCTTTGACGAACGGGGCGCGAACAATGCCGGGTTCCCTTGGGACGAAAAATTCACGCGGATCAATCCCGCCTATTTCGATGAGGCGGACGAGAAGATCATCCACCTGTGCGAAAACGGCATCGTCCCCTGCATCGTGGGATCCTGGGGTTTCTTTATGAAATTCGCCGGCAAAGACGCGCTCAGGCGGCACTGGGAAAACATCATCGCCCGCTGGGCAGCCTATCCCGTCGTGTGGTGCCTCGCCGGAGAAGCCAATATGACTTTTTACGATTCCGATGTTCCCTATGAGGAACACCTGCGCAATTCGCGCCGCGACTGGAACGACATCGCGCTCTTCGTGCACGCGACCGACCCTTTTTCCCGTCTCGTAACGGTCCACCCGACATCAAACGGCCACGAACAGATCGACGACGAGACCCTGCTCGGACTGGATATGCTGCAGACCGGCCATTCGGGTTTTCTGTCCCTGATACCCACCCTGAAACAGGTAAAGGCAGCCCTCGGCCGCAAAAAACTTCCGGTCATCAATTCCGAAGTCTGCTACGAAGGGATAGCGGGATCGTCCCATGCCGATATACAGCGCTTTCTTTTCACAGCGTGTGTTCTGATGGGGTGCTGCGGCCACACATACGGCGCAAACGGCATATGGCAGCTCAATGCTCCGGACTGTCCCTACGGGGTTTCTCCGCACGGAGCCGGCTGGGGGGACACCCCCTGGACCGAAGCCTACCGTCTTCCCGGCTCGCTGCATATAGGGCGCATCAAAAAATTCATCACGCGGTATGACTGGCAGCTTTTCGAACTCCATCAGGAATGGGTGGACAGCGCCAATGACCTGGGTTCGTACTACGGCCATTTTGCCGCAGGCATCAGGCGCAGAGTCCGTATCATCTATAAACCCTTCCCGTGCGGAGATTTCTGGGGCAGCGTCCTGCTTCACGGCATCGAAACCGATGTGCGTTACAATCCCGTCACAGACGAGACTCGCGACCTCGGATTCGCGCAGCCGGACGAAAACGGGGACTGGCGCCTTCCGAGAGCCAACGCATTCGGAGACCTTCTGTTTTCGCTTGCGGCCGAACAATAACCATCAACCAAAACGGGGGTATTTATGAATTATATCGATATCGGCAAAAGCGGATTGCCGGGCAGTTCCGTTGTACTCGGCTGTAT